>JAXDOV010000047.1:0-39696 GCA_034668705.1 Sphingomonadales bacterium | reverse complement strand
TCGCCCGCCTCGATTATAGCCGCCTCTATTTCTTCTTCAGCTTCCTGCTCGCTTCCTTCTGGTGCTACATCGTCTATTTCAAGCTGCAGCGGCAGCAGCGGCTGACGATCGGCGTCGTTCCCTATGGTGACGTCCGCCACCTGTTCGACATCGAGGACGTCAGCTGGACGAGCCTGTCCGATCCCGGCGATACGGAAGCGAGGTTCGACGCGATCGTCGCCGACTTACGCTTCGACATACCCGACGAATGGGAGCGCTTTCTGGCCGACCGCGCGCTGGCCGGCACGCTCGTCATGCACGTCAAGCAGATGGAGGAATCGCTCACCGGCCGCGTCGCGATCGAGCATCTCTCCGAGAACAATCTCGGCTCGCTCATCCCCGGCATCGTCTACGGCAAGGTCAAGCGCGCCGGGGATTTCATCCTGTCGCTCGTCGCCTTCCCCTTCCTGCTGCCGGTCCTGCTGGTCGTCGCCCTGCTCGTCCGCTTCGATTCCGCCGGGCCGGTGCTCTTCCGGCAACGGCGCATGGGCTATCGCGGCGAGGTCTTCAGCATGTTCAAGTTCCGCTCCATGCGCGAAGCGGGGGAGATGCCGGACGCGCGCGCCGCGGCGATGACCCGCGACGACGATGCGCGGGTCACCCGGATCGGACGGCACCTGCGCCGCTACCGGATCGACGAGCTGCCGCAGATCATCAACATCCTCAAGGGCGAGATGAGCTGGATCGGCCCCCGGCCGGAGGCGGTCCCCCTGTCGCACTGGTATGAGAGCGAGCTTCCCTTCTACCGCTATCGCCACATCGTCCGGCCCGGCATCACCGGCTGGGCGCAGGTGAAGCAGGGCCATGTCGCCGACGTCGAGGACGTGCTCTGGAAGCTCCAATACGATTTCTACTACATCAAGAACTTCTCGTTCTGGCTCGACCTGCTGATCGTCGCGCGGACGATCCGGACCGTGCTGAGCGGCTTCGGCGCGCGCTGAGTTCCTGTTGCCGCGTTGCTATCGCGAAAAGCCGGCACCACCTTTTCGCGCAACGCTTGGCGGCTCAGGCCGCTTCGCGGCGGCTTTCCGGCTCCTGGCGATGCCAAGCCTGGAACATCAGCACCGCCCACAGGGCCGGGGTCGAATCGCGACGACCGGCGAGATGCTCCTGCCAGCGGCGGCGGACGATGGCGGGGTCGAAATAGCCTTCCTGCGCCATCCGCCCCGGCTCGAGCAGATCCTCCGCCCAGGGGCGGAGCGGATTCTTCAGCCATTCGCCGACCGGGACCGCGAAGCCGGCCTTGGGACGCTCGAACAATTCGCGCGGCGCCTCGCGATAGAGCAGCTCGCGGAGGATATGCTTTCCCTTGCCGCCGCGGACCTTCATCGAGACCGGGATGCGCGCCGCGAGCTCCGCGACGCGATGGTCGAGGAAGGGGACGCGCGCCTCGAGGCTCACCGCCATCGACGCGCGGTCGACCTTGCAGAGGATGTCGTCGGGCAGATAGGAGACCGCGTCGCAATACATCATCCTGACCGCGTCCGGCGCGCCCGGAGCGACGTCGAGATCGAAGCCCGGCACGGCCGCGCCATTGCCGCCGAGCACCGGCGAGGCCTCGAAGCTCCATTCGTCGAGGAAGCTGTTGTAGACGTCGTCGAAGCTGCGCGCGGAGCCGGCGACGCGCAGCGCCTTCTGCACCTTGGCGCCGAAATGCGGCTGGCGGCCGCCGGCGGTCAGGTTCCAGATCCCGGTCGGGAGCTGGCTGAGCGGCGGCCCGATCAGCGCCCGCACCGCCCGCGGCAGCCTCTCCAGCCGCTTCCACAGCTTCGGCGCGACGAAATGCCGGTTGTAGCCGGCGAACAATTCGTCGCCGCCGTCGCCGGACAGGGCGACCGTCACCTGCTCGCGGGCGAAGCGGCTGACCAGATGGGTGGGGATTTGCGACGAATCGGCGAAGGGCTCGTCATACATGGCCGGAAGCAGCGGAATCACGTCCTGCGCTTCCTTCACGGTTACATAGCGCTCGTCATGGACGGTGCCGAGGTGGCGCGCCACCGCCTTCGCGTATTCCGCTTCGTTGAAGCCCGCTTCCTCGAAGCCGATCGAGAAGGTGCGCACCGGGATGGTCGAATATTTCTGGTAGAGCGCGACCACGGTCGAGGAATCGATGCCGCCGGAGAGGAAGGCGCCGACCGGCACGTCCGCGACCGACTGACCGGTAATGGCCGCCGCCAGCGTGCGCTCGAGACGCTCCAGCGCCTCCGCCTCGTCCTCGATCGGATCGGCGAAGCCGCGCCGCATGACGTCGCGATAGGACCAATAGCGGTGGAGCGCGACGCCGCTTTCCCGTTTCCCCTCCGGTGGCGGCGCCGACCGGGGCGCCGCATTCCGCTCGACGGTCAGGATGCAGCCGGGCTCCAGCTTGAAGATGCGCTCGTAGATGGAGAACGGCGCGGGGATGTAGGTGCGCGCCGCGAACAGCCGCAGCGCCGACCGGCTCACCTCATTGTCGAAGCGGGGATGCGCGCGGATCGCCTTGAGCTCCGAGGCGAAGACGAAGTCGCCGCCGGCCCAGCCATAATAAAGCGGCTTCTCGCCGAAACGGTCGCGAGCGAGGCGAAGCACCTGCTCCTTGCGGTCCCAGAGGGCGAGCGCGAACATGCCGACGCTCTTGTCGAGCGCCGCCTCGAGGCCCCAGGCGGCGATGCCTTCGACCAGGGTCTCGGTGTCGGAATGGCCGCGCCAGGCGATGCCGCCCGCCGCCGCCTCCAGCTCCGTGCGCAACGCGGCGTGGTTGTAGATCTCGCCATTATAGCTGAGCAGCCAGCGTCCGTCGGCGGATGTCATCGGCTGATGGCCGAGCGGCGACAGGTCGACGATCGACAGGCGGCGATGGCCGAGGCCGATCCCGGCCTCCTGATCGATCCAGACGCCCTGGTCGTCGGGGCCGCGATGGGCGATCGGCGCGATCATCCGGCCGACGATCCCGGCATCGGCGCGCCCGCTCGTCAGAAGTCCCGCAATCCCGCACATCTGGCCTGTTTCCGATCCGTCCTGACGCTCCACCTAGGGATTTTGCGCGGCGGCGCCAAGCACGAGGGTCAGCCGGCGGACAGGATCCGGTCGACCACCATCGCAAGCGAATCCTGCCAAGGCGGGGCGCGATAGCCAAAGGTTTCGCTGAACAGATCCGAGTTGAGCCGGCTGTTGAGCGGCCGCGGCGCTTTCGCCGGCCATTCCGAGCTGGGGATACCGTGAACGGTTGCCGACGGTCCTCCGCGCGCGCGGCTGAGGGCGAAGATCTCGCGGGCGAAGTCGGCCCAGCTCGTCGTGCCGGTGCCGGCGAGATGATAGGTCGTGCCGATCCCACGGTCCGGCTCGCGCTCCCAGGTGGCGAGAATGGCGAGCAATCCGTCGGCCAGGTCCAGCGCGGAGGTCGGGTTGCCGATCTGGTCCTCGACGACCTGAAGCTCGCTTCTCGATTTCGCGAGGCTCAGCATGGTCCTCACGAAATTGCTGCCGAACGGGCTGTAGACCCAGGCGGTGCGCACGATGACGTGGCCGGCCAGCACGTCTCGAACGGCCTGCTCTCCCTCCAGCTTGCTGCGGCCGTAGGCGCTGGCAGGGCCGGTGGTGTCGCCTTCCATCCAGGCGCGCTCCCCTTGTCCGTCGAAGACATAATCCGTCGAGACATGGACGAGGCGGGCGCCCCTCTCCCATGCCGCTTCGGCCAGCACGCCCGGCGCGACCGCGTTCACGGCATGGGCGGCCTCCGCCTCATCTTCCGCTTTGTCGACGGCGGTATAGGCTGCCGCGTTGATGATGATCTCGGCACCGCTTTCGGCGACGCCGCGACGGATGCTTGCGGGATCGGCCAAATCAAGCTGCGGTCGGCCCTCGAAGCGCAACTCGACGCCCCGCGCCGTCGCGCGCTCCGCGAGGCTGAGGGCAAGCTGGCCGCCCCGGCCGATCACCAGCGTCCGTGCGTTCAACCCTGCGGCTCGTATCGAAATGCGGGTGCGGCTTGGGCGAGGAGCGGCGCTCCCCGATCCTTTTCGGACAGGATGGGCGTCATGCCGCCGAGCGGCCACTCAACGCCGATGTCCGGGTCGTCGAAACGGATCGACCGGTCATGCTCCCGCGAATAAGGGGCGGAGACCTTGTAAAGCACTTCGCAATCCGGCTCGAGCGTCATGAAGCCGTGGGCAAAGCCCTCGGGGACCAGAAGCTGATTCCACGCCTGCGCCGAGAGGATGAGGCCGACCCATTGGCCGAAGGTGGGCGAGCCGTCGCGTATGTCGACCGCGACGTCGAAGATCGAACCGCGCGCCACCCGCACCAGCTTCGCCTGCGCCGCGGGCGGCGCCTGATAGTGAAGCCCGCGCACCACGCCGGCATCGGCCGAGTAGGAGTGATTGTCCTGGACGAAGGTGACAGGGATTCCCTGCCCGGCGAGGGCCGCCGCATTCCAGACTTCCGAGAAGAAGCCGCGATGGTCGCCGTGCCGCGGCGGGATGATCTCGATAACGTCGGGTATGGCGAGACGGCGGACCTGAACCATGGCTTTCCTGAAGACGAGCCGAGCCGCCTTTGGCTTACGGCTTGCGGACTCAAACGACACCGGCAATAGCCCGTTCGATGGCGAAAACAATCCTGGAACAGCATGGCGAGAACGTCAGGCCAGGCCCTTTCCATGCCGATGCTTCGGCCGCGCCGGCACTGCCGGCGCAGAGGCCGGTTCGCCTGATCGCCTTCTACCTTCCGCAGTTCCACGCAATCCCGGAAAATGACGAGTGGTGGGGCCCCGGCTTCACCGAATGGACGAACGTTACCAGGAGCTTGCCCCGCTTTGAGGGCCATTATCAGCCCCGGCTGCCGGCCGACCTCGGCTTTTACGACTTACGCGATCCCGACGTGCTTCGCCGGCAGGCGGATCTGGCGCGGCGCTTCGGCCTGGAGGGATTCTGCTTCCATCATTACTGGTTCGGCGGCCGGCGGCTGCTCGAGACTCCGCTCAACAATCTGCTGGCGAACCGTGACATCGCTCTGCCCTTCTGCGTGAACTGGGCCAATGAAAACTGGTCTCGCCGCTGGGACGGTTCCGAGCGATCGATCCTTATGGCGCAAAGCCATTCTTCCGAGGACGACATCGCCTTCGCGCGTTCGCTGGAGCCTCTGTTCGACGACGAGCGCTACATCCGCATCGACGGCCGCCCGCTGCTGATGCTCTATCGGCCGTCACTGCTGCCCGACGCCGCCGCAACGGTGCGGCGGTGGCGGGATCATTTCGCCCGCCGGGGCGACAATCCGTTCATCGTGATTGCCCAGGTCTTCAAGGATCATGATCCCCGACCTTACGGAATGGATGCCGCCGCCGGCTTTCCGCCCCATCGCGCCCGCGACAACGTTCCGCCGATTAGGGCGGGCAAGCTCTACGACCCGCAACTGGAAACCTATCTTGTTTCCTATGACGATATTGCCCGGGACGGCATTGACTATCGCCCGAAGGATTTTCGGCTGTTCCCCGGCGTCTGTCCGGACTGGGACAATGATGCCCGAAGCCCGGGTCGGGGCCTTGCTTTGGTCGGTTCCACGCCCCACAAATACGGCCTTTGGCTGGAAACCGTCTCGCGCTGGATCGCCAAGGAGGCGCCGCCGCAGGAGCGGATCGTGTTCATCAATGCGTGGAACGAATGGGCCGAAGGCGCTCATCTCGAGCCGGACCGGCATCACGGCCATGCCTATCTGGTCGAGACCGCCCGCGCCCTGGCGCGGATCGTCGCCGATCCGAACGGCGCCGTGGCGGAAACAGCATTCGGGCCCGGCACGCAAAGAGCGTCGCTGCCCAAGCGGGCACTCCGACGAGGCGCGCGAAAAGCAGCCGGCGCCGCCGATCGGGTTGCCGGCTTCCTCCGCTCTATCTGAGGGGGGCGGGCGCGGCGAAACATTGTCGCAGCGCCGATCGGAACGCCCAACGTCGTCGAGCATTCGCCGCCGCCGGCCTTACCGGTTCCGGTCGGCAGCGGACGGCCTCTGGCTGAGCCGCGGCTCGACGTGCTGATCGGCTGGAACGCGCCCGACGTCGCGCTTCGCGTATGGCGGGCGCTCGAGAACGGCGTTCAGGACCTTCGTCCCCCATTCGATGCCCGGCACCCGGATCGAATGGCTGGGGCAGAGCCAGGTGCATGAGCAACGCCCGCACGCAAAAGATCGCGATCATGAGACAAAAGAGGGGGACGGTGCGAAAGACGCGGCTGCCTGGTCCATGGCGATGGTCGCAACCGCGTCACGGCGCTCGGCGTCTCCGCCATTATGCGCAGATCGCGGATTTGAGGTGTGCGCCAATCGTCTACCAAGTTCGGTCGACGACGGGGCCAGGGGTCGTGGGAGGCGCGTAGGCCGACGCCGGAGGTCCAGCCTTTCGCGCCATGATCGCCTCGAACACTCTGGCACCGAGCCGGATTCCGGGCTTCTCGATTCCAAAATAGGTCAACGTCGCCAGAGCGGTGACGACGCCGTAGCACCACAACAATGCGCCGCCATAGGCCATGGCGGGCCAAGCATTGCCGATAAGCCATGCGAACAGAGGCGCCGAATACCAGACGACCAAAGGATGGAGCAGATAGACGGAGTAGCTGAGCGCGCCATAATAGCGCAGAGCCCGGCTTTCGAGCGCCTTCGGTCGGCAGAGCGCGCAGCCGACCAGTAAAGCCGCATAGGCCAGGCCGATGGCGGGACGAAGTACGATGTCGGTGCCCGAATCCTTCATCAGGGCGATGCCGATGAGCGCCGCCAAACCGCTCCAGCCGAGCGCATGCCCCCATGCACGCGAGTTCGGCCTGGTCTCCAAAGCTACGAACGCGTCATAGGTCAGCATACCCAGAACGAAGAATGAGACAAAGCCTCCAAAGAAAAGATAGAGCAAATTTTGGTACTGAGGATAGAGCGCATCGCAGATCACGGCAAAAATATCAAACCCGGCCGCTGCCAAACAAAAGAGCGCAATCCTGAACTTCACTCCCCAACGGTAAATTGGCAGAAACATGAGATAGAACAGCATTTCTACGCCGATCGTCCAGCTGGCCCAGACGATGCCTTCCTGTTTATAGGGAAAGAGATTGAAGATCATCGCGCCGTTGACGATGGCATCGAGCCCGGTCGGAGCCGGATCGTAAGGCGGGCGGTGGAAGTTCAGAAATGCCGCCCGCGCCACATGTACCGCGATCAGGACATAGAAGAGCGGGACGATGCGAAAGAAGCGGCTGAGCCCATAGCTCAGTCCCGGGAACGCCGTCCTGTCATGACGGTTCATCGTGAACGATAAAGAGAACCCGCTGATCAGAAAGAACAGAAACACGCCCGTCCCGCCGAATTCCAAGAGACGCCGGATTGCCCAGATTGGCATCGTCGGCGCCGGGCGCGGCAAGGCAAGCAGATGGAATGCAATCACGTAGAGTGCCGCAAATCCGCGTAGGCTGTCCAAGAAATGGAGCCGGCCCAGGCCGGGCCGGGCTGACATGGCCCTATTCATATCTGCTCCAGACAGATAGCTTGTTCAGCGAGCCATGACCATTCGTACCCGCTCGCCGCTCTTCCCCGATGCCCCTTGATTATGGGGAGAGCGGCCGCCCGGCCGGATCCGTGACCGCGAAAGCGGCGATTCCGGATGGATTTGTCGTCCGGAACCTGCAACAGCGCCGCCGGGAGCACTTGGCCCGGGCCCATTGGGCGGGGCCGCCGCATAGCATCGCAAGACCTCCATGAGCATGAAGAGGAATATAGCGGACAACTTTGGCGGAGCAATCCTGCCTGCGCCGATCAGCCATTCCGCGGCTTGCCGGAAGGCGCCAATGAGGGCTGTGATTGCGACCTCATCACGAAAAACCCGTTCGCTGTGAGGTTGCTCAGGTCCCCCGCTATCGCCTCGGGAACGGGGGCCCGCAATGAACCGCCCCGGCTGGTTCCTGTTTGCCTAACGGCGGGCGACTCCATTCATGCCAACGTAGAACTTAGTTCGTGACCCGGCGGAATCAGGCTGCGGCATGGACGCCCGACGAGAACGCACACGCACTCGCCGATTCGGTTCCCGACGCGCTCCGCTACGACGGCCATAGCGACGATCCTCACGAAGTGGCCGGGATCATGCGGGCCGCCATGCCTTCGGGAGTGCGGGTTCTAGACGTTGGCTGCGGAACCGGGTCGCTCGCGCTCGTCGTAAACGCCGGAAAGGGGAACACCGTTCTGGGGCTGGAGCCGGACGCCAGCCGGGCCGATATGGCCCGGTCACGCGGCTTGCCGACGATAACCGGAACGCTCGATGATGAATTCGTCGTGGCTCATGGGCCCTTCGACGCCATCATCTTCGCCGACGTGCTCGAGCACCTGCCTGGGCCCGCGCAGGTGCTCGACGTGGCCGTGCGCGGGCTCATGCCCGGCGGACTCCTGCTGATCTCGGTCCCGAATGTCGGCCATTGGAGCATCCGCGCCAATCTCCTCATGGGTCGCTTCGATTATGAGGAGTTCGGCCTGATGGATTCGACCCACCTCAGGTGGTTCACAGAGAAGAGCCTACGCGCCTTCGTGGAGCGGTCGCGCCTGGAAATCCTCTCCCTGCGCGCCGCCGCCGGCCTGACCCTGCCGGTCTACGAGAGGTCGCTCCTCCGGCACGTCCCGTTCCGCGTCAGAAGCGTCGCCGTACGGTTAGGCACCCGAATTCTGCCGCGGCTGTTCGGCAGCCAGTTCGTCGTCGTCGCCCGCAAGCCTATGATGTCAGAGGGCGCCTGAGCGCACGCCGCACGAGGGACGATAGCGCCGCCGGGGCGAAAGCCAGCGAGAGCGCACAGGAAATGATGAGCGCCCCGGCGAACGCGCAGCTCCAGGCCACGCCGAGTGGTGCAAATGCTTGCGCCGCAATGAGGCAGAGGATGAGCAGGAGGGTGAGGAGGATTGGCCCTGACCATGCGGCATCGGCGCGCAGGCAGAGGCGATTGAAGATCGCGGCGTCGGCGAGGCAACGGAGCGCGAAGGCCGCGGCGGCGCCGGCAAGGCCGAAGGACTGCATGAGCAGGAAGAGCGCAGCGAGATAGGCGGGCAGCTCGGCCAGATGGACGATGGCGGCAGTTCGGGCATCGCCGCGCGCCTCGACCTGCGCGAAGGGGACATAGGCCATGCCGTTCCCCCAGAAGCCGAGGAGCGCGATCTGGCCCACCTCCGCCGCCTCGAAGCTCAACGCGCGGCCGAGCCAGATTTTCAGAAAAGGGCCGATCAGGAAGATCCCCCCGACGACAAGCGGAGTTGTCACCGCGCCGATCGCGCGGATGCCTTCCAGGGTCAGCCGGGTTTGCTCGGCGGGCGGAGCGGCCGCCTGCCGGGGAAACAGCGCGCCCTGCAGCGCCGAGGGGATGATGAGCAGGCGCTGGGCGAGCTGCCACGGCACCGTGTACGTCGCGACGGCCACCGCGCCCATCAGCGAGCCAATGAAGAACCGGTCGAGCACGGTCATGAGCGGCCCTACGAAGCCCGAGATTGTCACCCAGCCGCCGAAGCTGAGCAGCGCCGACACTTCCGCCCGGCTGATCCTGGGCTCCGCGCCTCCGGTGACGTGGCGGCGGCATTGACCCCACATCAGAATGAGCGCGAGGAGGCGCGCGAGCAGCGCCGCGGCGATGAGACCGCTGAGGCCGGCGCCCAGCAGCAACGCCGCCGCGAGTGGCGCCAGCAGCGTGAGCGCCGTCGACACCGTGGAGATCGCATTCAGCTCGAGAAAGCGCTCGCGACCCAACAGCGCTCCGCCGAGCACGCCACTGAGCGTCGCGACCGGCACCGTGGCGC
This sequence comes from Sphingomonadales bacterium, assembly GCA_034668705.1. Taxonomy (GTDB): domain Bacteria; phylum Pseudomonadota; class Alphaproteobacteria; order Sphingomonadales; family Sphingomonadaceae; genus Allosphingosinicella. The sequence continues at coordinate 29,883 of JAXDOV010000047.1, read as the reverse complement.
CGAGCCATGGCGCGGCGGCCGCCACTTCGTGCCTCAGTGCCGGCGCGATCTTGATATAGTGGGTCAACACGAGGTCCGACACGAAGTAAAGGAGCAGGCCGCCGACGACGCCCGTCAGCGCGTTGACGAGGAGGGCGCTCCAGAAGGTGAGCGCCCGCTCCGCATCGGCATCACGCCGTGAGGCGATGCGTTGCGCAGTCGCCTTCGAAAGACCGAGGTCGAAAACACCAAAATAGCCAAGCATCAGCCAGGCGAGCGCCAGCACGCCGTAGCGCTCGGCCCCGATCACCTTGAGGTAGAAGGGTACGGAGACGAGCCCCACCGCGACCGGGACGATGGCCCCGATCAGATTGTAGGCCGTATGACGTTTGATACTCATATCGCTGCCCATGCCTTCGGGAGCGGCGTGGCGCGAGCCCTATCTTTCAAGCCGCCTCCACGGCATTTCGGCCAAGCCGAGGCTGCGCACGGACGCCGTGGCCGCGTTCAAAGGGAGCGCAACAGCCGCCCCACGCGGTCGGCGGCACCCGCACCCTTGCGCGCGACGCGGCGAACGCTCCGCAGCATCAGGCCGGCAGGCGAAACCGAGTCGCTGAAGATCGCGTCCAGATCGGAAGCCTCGGTCTCCTTCGTGAGACGTGACAGGGCGCGGGCGGTCTCGGAAAGATAGGCATAGCCATAATGGCGGTCGGGCTCGAGATAGGTGCCTTCCGCCCATTCGTTCCAGGCGTTGATGAACACGATCCGCTCCTCGGGCGGCGCCTGGGTGGAAACCCAGCGGGCGGCATGTTCGAGCCACGCCCCATATTTGCGCGGCGTCGATCCTACGAAGGCGACCCCTTGGCCGTTGCGACGGGCGTCATTGTCCCAATCAGGGCAGACGCCGGGGAACAGGCGGAACTCGCGCGGCCGATAGGCGATCGAATTGCGCGCCGCATCGTCGTAGGAAAAGGCGAGCGTCCCCAGCCGCGGATCGAACCGCCGGCGGATCGTGACGGGCTGCACGAAATCCCGCACGCGGTGCGGCGGAAACCCGGCCGCCGCATCCATGCCGTAGCGGCGGGGATCGAGGTCCTGGAACGACTGCGCGAGGACGATGTAGGGATTGTCACCGGCGCGCGCGAAATCCTCGCGCCATCGCGCCACCGTCGCTGCGGCGTCCGGAAACAGGCTCGGCCGATACACCATCAACAGGGGCCGGCCGTCGATGCGAATGTAGCGCGGATCGTCGAAGATCGGCTTGAGCGAGCGCGCGAACGCAATATCGTCCTCCGGCGTGTGGCGTTGCGCGATCAGGATCGCGGACTCGGTGCCGTCCCAGCGGCGCGACCAGGATTCATTGGCCCAGTTGAGGCAGAAGGGCAGATCGATGTCGCGATTGGCGAGCAGGTTGGCGAGCGGCGTTTCGAGAAGCCTGCGGCCGTCGAACCAATAATGGTGGAAGCAGAAGCCCTCGATGCCTCCATGCCGGGCCAGATCCGCCTGGCGCCGCAGCGTGTCGGGATTGCGAAGGTCGTAGAAGCCGAGCGCGCCCGGCAGCCGCGGCTGGTAGTGGCCTTGGAAGCGCGGCAGGGCCTTGGTGACGTTGGTCCATTCGGTGAAGCCGGCGCCCCACCATTCGTCATTCTCCGGGATCGGGTGGAATTGGGGCAGGTAGAAGGCGATGATCCGGGCAGGCGGTCGCCCACCCTCATATCCCTGCGGCTGTGCTTCGTAATCGGGGCCGGGTTCGACGTTGAAGCGGTGCTGCTCTAATAGGGTGTCGGGCATTGGGCGCCTTTAGCCGGAACCGAGCCGCTCGCCGGCGTATTTCTTGTCGCGGAGCGGCCGCCACCAATCCTCGCGGGCGAGGTACCAGGCGATCGTCTTCGCCATGCCGCTTTCGAACGTCTCGGTCCGGGTCCAGCCGAGCTCGCGCTCGGTCTTGGACGGGTCGATCGCATAGCGGCGGTCGTGACCTGGGCGGTCGGCGACGAACTCGATCAACGCCTCGTAGGCTTCGCCGTTCGCCCGCGGCCGCTGCCGGTCGAGCAGACGGCAGATCGCGCGAACAACGTCGAGATTGGTGCGCTCCGCGCGTCCGCCGATCAGGTAGGTCTCGCCCGCTCGCCCCTGGGTCGCCACCTTTTCGAGCGCGCGGGCGTGGTCGTCGACATGCAGCCAGTCGCGCACGTTCGCGCCGGCGCCGTAGACCGGCAGGGGCAGCTCGTGGAGCGCGTTGAGGATCACGAGCGGGATCAGCTTCTCCGGGAAATGATAAGGGCCGTAATTGTTCGAGCAATTGGAGACGACCACCGGCAGGCCGTAGGTATGGTGCCAGGCGCGCGCGAGATGGTCGGACGCCGCCTTGGAGGCGGAGTAAGGCGAGGACGGATCGTAAGGGGTTTCCTCGGTGAAGACGCCCCGATCGAAGGGCAGGTCGCCGAACACCTCGTCGGTCGAGACGTGATGGAAACGGAAGCGGTCCTTCTTGCCGTCGTCGAGACCGCGCCAATAGCCGAGCGCCGCCTGGAGGAGGCGGAAGGTGCCGACGATATTGGTCTCGATGAAGGCGCCCGGGCCGTCGATCGAGCGGTCGACATGGCTCTCCGCGGCGAGATGCATGATCGCATCGGGCCGCTCTTCCGCCAGCAGGGCCGAAATCGCCGCGCCGTCGCCGATATCGGCCCGGACGAAGCGGTAATCGGGGCTGTGCTCGATCGCAGCGAGCGAGGCGAGGTTGCCGGCATAGGTCAGATTGTCGACGTTGACGACGCGGTAGCCGCCGCGGCCGATCAGGTGCCGGCAGACCGCGGAACCGATGAACCCGGCGCCGCCGGTGACGAGGATCGTGCGCCTTTCCTCGCTCACGCCCCGCGCTCCCCGGCGGATACGGGGGAAACGCGGCCTTCCGCGACGCGCCGGCGAAGGAACGCGGCATATTCGGATTTTCCCATCCGGTCGGCGGCGGCGAGAAGCTGCTCTTCGCTGAGGTAACCGAGCTCGAAGGCGATCTCTTCGGGCGACATCACCTTGATCCCCTGGCGCTGCTCGATCGTCTTGACGAAGGCCGAGGCGTCCTGAAGGCTGTCATGGGTGCCGGTATCGAGCCAGGCATGGCCGCGGCCGAGCCGCTCGACCCTGAGGTCGCCGCGCTCCAGATAGGCGCGGTTGACGTCGGTGATCTCGAGCTCGCCTCGCGCCGAAGGCTTCACCGAGGCGGCGATGTCGAGCACGTCGTTGTCGTAGAAATAAAGGCCGGTCACCGCCCAGTTCGAGGTCGGATGCGTCGGCTTCTCGACCAGGTCGGTCGCCGCCATCGTATCGGGATCGAAGGTGACCACGCCGTAGCGGTGCGGATCCTCGACATGATAGGCGAAGACCGTCGCACCGCCCCGTCGCGCCGCGGCGGCCCGGACGATGTCCGACAGGCCGGCGCCGTAGAAGATGTTGTCGCCGAGGATCAGGGCGGCGGAATCGCCGCCGACGAAATCGCGCCCGATGATGAATGCCTGCGCCAGCCCTTCCGGCCGCGGCTGCTCGGCATAATCGAGCCGGATCCCGAACGCGCTGCCGTCGCCCAGCAGGTGCCGGAACAGCGGCAGGTCATGCGGAGTCGAGATGATCAATATGTCGCGGATGCCGGCCAGCATCAGGGTCGACAGCGGGTAATAGATCATCGGCTTGTCGTAGACCGGCAGAAGCTGCTTCGAGACCGCCAGGGTCACCGGATAGAGCCGGGTTCCGCTGCCCCCGGCCAGAATGATTCCTTTCACCCCTGTCTCCGAATATTGTGCCGGTTCCGACGCCCGCCGCCGCTCATGCTTCAACATCGGCGGATCGGCGCCCGAGGCCCCCCGCCGCCGCCGGCAATCAGCGCCGCCGCGCAAGCGGACCGCGCAGTCGAGCGGCGATAGACAGAGCGAGCCGCTTCCGCAAGCACTTGCCAAATCACCACATTGCTCCGCTTTACCCGTCACGGCGCTCCAGCTAGGGGACAGGCATGTCCCTGTCCCAACCGGCCTGCCTCCTGTGCGGGGGCCCTGCCGGCAGCATCGTCTTTCCTTACGGCACGGTCTGGGACGGGCGGCGCTTCGATTATGTTCGCTGTCAAAGCTGCGGATCGAGCTTCATCGATCCGTTGCCGGACGGCGACGACCTCGCTCGGATGTACAGCCACTCCGAATATCACAGCGAATATTATCAGGAAGCTTCGGAAGAAGGCGCGCTTACCCAGCTCCACGCCGTCCTCCCGTTGCTGAAGCCGGGCGGACGGCTGCTCGATTTCGGCTGCGGCAGCGGGTCCTTCCTGATCGCGGCTCGCAAGGCGGGATTCCGGGCCGAGGGAGTCGAGCTCGAGGAGCAGGCTCGGCGCAGAGCGGCGGCGGCGAGCGGCTGCCCGGTAAGGTCGATGGAGGAATTGCGGGAAGGCGGCGGGGATTACGACGTGATCCACCTCGGCGACGTCCTCGAACATCTCCCCGAGCCGGATCGCGCGATGCGCGACCTGGAAAGGCTGCTGGCTCCGGACGGCGTCTTCTTCGTGGAAGGGCCGATCGAGGACAATGCGAGCGCGGTCTTTCATGCGGCGCGGCTGTTCGGGCTGATCAAGCGGCTGGCCCGGCGCAAACTCCATGCCGATCTTCCGCCCTTTCACCTGATCCGCACCACCGCCCGTGCCCAGCGCCGCTATTTCGAGCGCAGGCTCGGCTACGTGCTCCTCGCCTTCCGGGTGCATGAGAGCGGCTGGCCCTATTGGAACGACGGGGACCGATTCCTGCGGCCGGGTTCGGCGAGCCGCCTGGCGCGCATGCTGATCGGAGCGTTGGCGGTCGGCCTGGCGAGGATTGCGGCGCCTTTGCATCTGCCGATCGGCAATCGCTTCTTCGCCGTCGCCAGGCCTTCGCGCCCGTCATGAGCAGGAATCTTCCGCTGGCGACGATCAGCATTCCCACCTTCAATCAGGAGAAATATGTCGGCCGCGCGATCGAAAGCGCCTTGGCCCAGACCTATCCGAACCTGGAGGTGGTCGTCTCCGACGACGGTTCGACCGATCGCACGTTCGCGATCGCCCAGGCTTATGCCGGGGAAAGGGTGCGGATATTCAAAAACGAGCGCAATCTCGGCCGGGTCGGCAATTACCGGCATGCGCTGTACGCGCTGGCCCGCGGCGAATGGGTGGCCAATCTCGACGGCGACGATTATTACGACGATCCGGATTTCATCGCCGCCGCGATCGACCGGGTCACCTCGAATCCGGGCGTCGTGCTTTGCGCCGCCGGCTACAAGGTCCTTCACGAGCCCGAAGGAAGGCTGGAGACGGCGCCGACCGGCCTCGATCAAGCCGAAACCTGCATGAGCGGCGTCGACTATGTGCTCGGCTATCCGCGGCTCGGGCTGACCCAGCACCTCGCGATCGTCTATAACCGACCGCTCGCGCTGGAGACCGGCTTCTACCTGCTCGATTCGCTCGGCACCGACACCGATTCGCTGTGCCGGTTGGCGCTGAAGGGCAAGGTCTATGCCCGTCGAAAGCCGGTCGGCGTGTGGACGCACCACGATCGCAACGCCTCCTATTCGCTGAGCGAGGAGACGGCGGGCAAGGAGATCGCGATGCTCGAGCATATCGCCGAGGCGCTCGCCGAGCATGTTCCGGAGCCGGTCTGGCGGCAATGGCTCGACCAGAGGGTGAGGGAGAAAAAGCGGCTGGTCGACAATCTGATGCTCGCCCGGCTGCCGCCCGCCGCGGCCTGGTCCTATCTGTGGCGGCATAAGGGGCTCAGCCTTTTCCACCTCAAGGAGGCGATAAAGCTGGTGCTGCGCTCCCTTGGCCTCAGGCGCGCGCCCTTATGTGCGGAATAGCAGGCTTCCACGATCCGTCGCAGGGCGCCGATCTGCTCGATCGGATGACCCGGAGCATCCGCCGCCGCGGCCCCGACGACACCGGCGCGTTCCTGGAGAACGGGATCGCGCTCGGCCACCGGCGCCTCGCCGTCATCGACCTGTCGCCGGCCGGTCATCAGCCGATGATGTTCGAAAATCTCGTTCTCGTGTTCAACGGCGAAATCTATAATTATCGGGAGGTCGCGCGCGAGCTCGAATCCGAAGGCTATCGATTCACGTCGTCGAGCGACAGCGAGGTCGTCCTCAAGGCTTTCCATCGCTGGGGTCCGACCTGCGTCGATCGCTTTATCGGCATGTTCGCGATCGCGATCTGGGACCGCGCGGAGCGCGCGCTCTATCTGATCCGCGACCGGGCCGGGGTGAAACCGCTTTATTATTACCATCGGGGCGAGCGCCTCGCCTTCGCCAGCGAGCTGAGGGCGCTACACCCCTGGCTTTCGCCCGATGAGCGCACGGACATAGATCCGGACGCTCTCTCCCACTTCTTTTCCTATGGCTATGTCGGCGGCGAGCTTTCGATCCTCCGGTCGGTCCGGAAGCTGCCGGCCGCCCATTACCTGAAATTCACCGACGGCAAGGCCGAGATCAAGCGCTATTGGGACGTCGATTTCGCCGAGAACGAGCAATGGCTGGAGCGAAAGGAGGAGGATCTTCTCGACGAGCTCGAATCGATCGTCGTCAGCGCGTTCAAGTACCGGATGGTCGCGGACGTGCCGGTCGGCGTGTTCCTCAGCGCCGGAATCGACAGCTCGCTGGTGACCGCGGTGCTGGCCAGGCATCATGGCCCTCTCAGCACCTTCACCATCGGCTTCGACGACCCGGCTTACGACGAATCCGCCGACGCGCGGCGGATCGCGCGCCATCTCGGGACCGATCATCACGAAGCGACGCTGACCCCCGGGGCCGCACATCGCCTGCTGGACGATTTCTACGACATTTACGACGAGCCGCATGGCGACAATAGCTGCATCCCGACCACCTTCGTCGCCGGCCTCGCCAAGGCGAACGGGATGAAGGTGGTGCTGAGCGCCGATGCCGGCGACGAATTGTTCGGCGGCTATATGCGCTACGTCGAGTTCATGCGGCGCTGGCGCCAGGTCGAGCGCGCCGGCCCGGCGGCGCGAGCGGTCGGGCGCAACCTGATGCGCCTGGCGAGCCCGGTCGCCGGCCAGGCGAATCGCGGCCGCCTCGGCCGCTACGCCGAGCTGCTCGAGGAACAGCCGTTCCTCGACTTCGCCCAGACCATGCTTCGCCCCGCCCCGAGCAGCGAGTTCCGCCGACTGGTTCCGGGCTTCCGCGACCGTTTCGGAGGCGAGGGCAAGGGGGCGCTGCTCAACCAGCTCAGCGAATGGGACTTCAAGCGGTACATGGTCGACGACATATTGGTGAAGGTCGATCGGGCGACGATGTACCACAGCATCGAAGGGCGGGAGCCGTTTCTGGACCACCGCCTGGTGGAATTCGCCGCCCAGCTTCCAATCCGCTACAAGATACGCGATGGCGAAACCAAATATCTGCTGAAGCAGCTGCTCGCCCGCTACCTTCCCGAGCCCCTGTTCCGGCTGCCCAAGCGCGGCTTCGCCGCGCCGCTCAACGATTGGGTGCGCGACTTCTATCAGGATCGCTTCATCGAGGTTCTGGAAGGCGGGTCGACCGGGCATTTCGACCGCCGCGAGCTGTCGAGGCTGCTCGACCGGTACCGCAAGGGGCTGCCGATCAACTACACTTTGCTCTGGTTCCTGTTCAGCTTCCAGAGCTGGTACGATCGCTGGACCGGCCCGGCCGCGGACGAATGAAGCCGACCATCGTCCACGTCATCGATTCGCTGGCGCGGGGCGGCGCCGAAACCCTGCTCGTCGACCTGCTCCCGGATCTTGCCGCGCTGTATCGAATCATCCTCGTCACCCTGCGGCCGGAAAGCGATTTTCCTGCGGACGAAATCGTGTGCGAGGCCCGCTATTGCCTCGATTATCGCGGCGCCGCCTCGCTTGCGGGCTGCGCGCTGGCCCTCCGCCGGATCATCCGGCGGCACCGGCCGGACCTCGTCCGATCGCAGCTCTACCTGAGCGGCATCGTCGCCCGGCTCGCGACTCCGAGAGGCACGCCTTTGGCCTTTTCGATCCACAACCCGATGAGCCAGGATGCCTATTGCCGGAACCGGCTCGCACTCCCGCTCGAGAAGCTGACCTATCGCAAGCGGCATGCCCTGATCAGCGTCTCGCGCGACGCCCTGGAGGATTTCGACCGCTGGGTCGGGATCAGGGGCCGCTCCTACATCCTCTACAATTTCATCAACTCGGCCTATCTGGCGGCGTCCAGGATCCGCCGGTCGGCGGGGCCGGCCCTGAGGCTGGTTTCCGTCGGGATGCTGAAGGAGCAGAAGAACTATTTCTACCTGATCGACGCTTTCAAGCAGCTTCGCGGCGAGCCGGTGACGCTCGACATTTACGGCGAAGGACCGTTGCGCGCGTCGCTGCAGGAGGCGATCGACGCCCATGGCCTGGCCATCACGCTGAAGGGCAAGAGGTCCGATATCCCTGCCGTCCTCGGCGATTACGATCTTTATGTGATGCCCTCCTTCTACGAGGGATTCGGGATCGCGCCGGTGGAGGCGATGGCGACCGGTCTGCCGCTGCTCCTTTCCGATCTTCCGGTCCTGCGCGAGGTCACGTTCGGCAACGCGTTGTTCTTCGATCCCGCCGAACCGCGCTCCTTCCTCGACCTGGTCCGGCGGCTGCGGGAGGGCGCGGTGGATGTTGCCGCTTTGTCGGAGCGTGGCATCGCCCTGGCAAGCGACCATTATCGCAAGCAGGCCTATGTCGGCCGGCTCGCCGCCATTTACGGCGATATCGCGCCCGGTCTGGCAGCGGGAGGCGCCGTCGCTGCAGAAGGCGGAGTGCCTTCGTTCAGGGCCTGAACGGCTTGCCGTTCAGGATGAGGTCGCCCTTGATCTTGATGCCGTAAAGATCGACCCGCCCGCTGATGACATTATGTCCGATATAGGTGCCGTGCGGATAACCGACCGAAGGCGACGTCTGTACCATCCTGCAATTCGCGTAGATCGCCGAGGACGACCAGGGCAGAACCGCTCCGCCCACCGCAAGGAAGCGGCAGCGCTCGAACCGGACATTCGTGCCGTCGCTGAGATCGGCCAGCGATCCGTCGGCGCGGCCTTCCCTGTAGACCTTGCCGTTCGGCGACAGCTTCGGATCGTCGGTAAAGAGACAGTCGTAAAATTTGGTCGTCCGAATGGGATCGGCGTCGCTGAAGCACTTCACCGCCGAGCCGATGAAGGTGCAGGTCCTGAAGCTGAAAAGGGGCTTGTTCGGCCAGACCGACCACATCGTCGTCCCGACGAACCGGCATCGCGTGAACGTCGCGCCTTCGCTGTCGCCGCTGTCGGCGACCAGGCCGCAGCCGGTATTGTCGGCGAACTCGCAATCCTCGAAGGAGAGGTTGCGGTTCTTCTTGCTTCCCTCGGCTTCGATGTCCACGCCGGCCCCGGGGGCGCTCTGGATCACGGCCTTGCCGGTATGGTTGAACTTGCAGCGGCTGAACGACCAATTGCGTCCGCCGACGATGCTGCAGCCTTGGCGGGCATTATATTCGCAGCGTATGTCCTCCGCCCGCCGCGTCACTCGCGCGGCAAGGACCGGGTCGTCATTGCCGTCGATGATGATGCCGTCCTGGGGATGGTGGTGCGAGCTCACGCTTCGCAGGATCTCGTCGCCCCGATTGTCGCGCAGGAAAATCCCCGACCCGGCGATCTGCCGGCCGGTGTCGCCATATTCGCCGCCGATCACCAGCCTGGGAAGATTGCCGTCGAGCTCGAGGTCCGAGATCGTCACCGCCCCGACGCACCGTTCGGCATAGATCATATATTCGTAGGGCGTCGCCCGCTCCCGCGGGTTCAGATAGGGCATGGCGTGACGACTGGGCGCGCCGGTTGCGGGAACGAAGGTTCCGTAGCGAAGCCCGCTCTGGCATCGCAAGGTGGCGCCGTTGCCCAGGATGGTCAGCGGCCCCGGCAGGCCGACGAACCGAAGCAGGCTTTCGGGCGCGAAGGCGTAGCCGTTGCTGCCGGTCGGATCATGGCGTTGCGCACCGACGACATAGACCTTGCGCCTGAGCGCGATCACGCCGCCGCCGCGCCGGGTGATCGCCGCCGAAAGGGCGGCGAAGGCGGCGCTGTCGTTGGTGACGCCGTCGCCACGGGCGCCGAACATTTCCGGCGTCAGGCTGCCCTCCGGTATGATTGCTGCGCGGCCGACGGGCGCGGCGGCGCCGAGAAGGGAGAGGCTTCCGCCCAGCAAGGCCGATCGCCGCGAAACCTTGAACTCATTCATTTCGATCGCCTTCGGTTGAGCCGGCTCCCAGGTAGGCCGTATAATATTCCGCGAGATATTCCTCGAGGCAGACCCGCCAGTCGCGCATGACATTGAGGCCCCTGAGATCGAGCTTCGCGGTCAGCAGGCGCTCCGACGCCGGCCGGGCGGCGAAATATTCCTCGGCGAAATAATCGGAGGAAACCGGAGTGACCTTCACCTCGCCGGCGAGCCCCAGGGCATGGACGAGATATTCGGCGACCTCGAGCCGGCTGGTCACCCCCGAGCAGACCATGTTGTAGATGCCCCAATACTTCTCATCGAGCAGCAGGGCCACGTTGCGCGCGAAGTCGCGCGTATAGGTGGGGGTGCCGAGCTTGTCGTCGACGACGAACAGCTCCTTCCGGCCCTGCTTCAGCTGCCTCATCAGCTTCTGGATGAACTTCTTGTCCTTGCGGGGGCCCGCACCCATCATCCAGCCGGCGCGGCAGACGAGGTGCCGCCGGACATTCGCGGCGACGAACTTCTCGCCCATGAACTTGCTCCGCGCATAATGGCCGAGCGGATTGGGCTCGTCCCAATCGTCATAGGTTTCCTGCGCACCGTCGAAGATGCCCGCCGTGCTGATGTAGAGGAGAGGAATGTCCAGCTCGTTGGCGATGTGGACCGCATTCTCCACCGCCAGCGTGTTGGTGGCATAAGCGTCGTCCGGATGCTCCTCGCAATACTCGAGGCTGGTATGGGCGCCGAGATGGAACAGATAGTCCGGGCGGAAGCCCAGCACGTCGGCGCGATAGGGCTCGAAGCCGCGGAAATCGAGGGGGGACAGCCACGGCTCGTTGACGTCGATGTCGGTGCATTTGAGCTCGAAATCGGGGGAGAAAACGTGGTGGAACGCCTCCCCGAGCATGCCGCCGCAGCCGGCGATGTAGATCCTGCGCCTGTCCTTCATTCGTTTGGTCCCATCACGTCCGCGAGCACCCGCCTGTATTCGGCGGCGACCGCTTTGGTCGAATATTTTTGCACCGCGTCGCGCCGTGCCGCCTCTCCCAGCCTCCGCCGCAGCGCCGGATCCCGGATCAGCCGCTCGAGCGCCTCGAGCCACTCCGGCGCCGTGCGGACCAGCAGGCCGTTCTCGTCGTGGCGGATGATTTGCGGCGTCGTGCCGACCTCGGTCGCCACGGTCGGCAGGCCGAATGCCATATACTGGATCGCCTTGAGGCCGCTCTTCCCGAGCACCCAGTCATCGACCGGCAGGGGATAGACGCCGATGTCGAACCTCTGGAGGTCCTCCACCTCCTTCTCCGCGGTCCAGCGGACGACGTCGAGCGCGACGCCGGCCAGCGCGTAGTCGAAATTGCCGATGACGCACAGCCTGAAATCGACCCGCCGGGCCAGCTCCTGGAACACCGGGGCGAGCAGGTCCAGGTAGATCCTGGAGCTGAAGGTCCCGGTCCACCCCACCGTCACCGGCCGGTCGTTCGAATAGGGAGTCGCCGGCTGGAAGCGATCCGTGTCGATCGAGGAGGTGATGTAGGTGCAGGCGCGGCGTCGGTTCAGCGCCAGGCAGGTATCGTTGAGAAAGGGCGAGCTGGTGATGACGTGATCGGCGGTACGGATCAGATAGCGCGCCTTGCCGGGCCCCTTGAGCAGGCGCGCGAGCGGATTCACGGCGTCATGGGCAGCGCCGGCCGAATCGAGGATCACATTGTCCTCGACGTCGAAGATCAGCCGCGGCGCGAGCCGCCGGACCATCCGTTCGAACAGCGACGTGCCGACCGGTGTCACCCACATGAACACATAGACCAGATCGTATCGGCCGATGCGGAACAGGTCGCCCAGGCGCCGCCAATGGCCGCGGATCACGCCCAGAATCTTTCTGAGATGATGGCCGCGGGCGTAGACGATCTTCCACATCGCCATGCTCATGTACGGGCTGAGGGTGATCTCGTAGCCGGCGGCGCGCCAATCGTCGAAATATTGCTCGTACTTGAGCCGCTGCCCCGCGGCGACGCCATAGGGAAATGGGCAGAGGACGAGCATCCTCCTGGATGCGGGCGATCCGGGCCGCCGGGTCACGGCACGACCTCGCCGCTCGCGCGGCCGAGCAGAGTCTCGTAAATCGCCTGATAGGCCCCGACTCCCGCCTCGAGCGAGAAACGGCGCCGCGCCGCGGCCATGCAGCGCTGCCTGACCTCCGGCTCCGCCGCCAGCGCAACCAGCCCGCGAACGGCGGTGCCGAGCTGCTCCCGCGAAAAGCCTTCGGCGACGATTCCGACCCTTTCCTGCTCGACGATCTCGGCAACGTCGCCGATGCCGCGATTGACGAGGCAGGGGACGCCGCAGCCGAGATATTCGGCAAGCTTGGTCGGCGCGCAGGCGACCTGCGAGTAAGCCGGCTTGCGCAGGGCGGCCGCGACATCCATTCGCGACACCAGCTCCGGGACGTCGCGGTGCTCGGCGGCCACCAGATCCACCAGCGCGCGCGCCACGCCGCTCGCCGCGATCCGCTGCTCGATATAGCCATGCTCGCCCCGATTGACCACGAGCAGCCGCGCATCGGGCCTGATCTCGCGGAGCAGGAGGAAGGAGGCGAGCACCTCGTCGAACAGCGACCAGGTGCTGGCGGCGCCGACGAAGCCGTAGGTGAAGCGGTCGTGCGGAGCATTTTCACGGCGGCTGAACCGATCGAGGTCGGCGCAGGTCGGAATGACGGTGATCGGGATGGGCCGATCGGCCATGTAGGGAAAGCGGCGGATCTCCGCGGCCGATGCGTGCGTGAGCGTCACGACATGATCGGCGGCAAGGAGGAAGCGCCGCTCCAGCGCCTTGGTCATCCGGTAGAGGCGTCCGCCGGCCGGCCAGAGGCCGGCGTCGACACGCTCGTCGGCCCAGAGACCGCGCATGTCGAACAGCAACCGGGCGCCGAGGAGCCGCTTCACCGCGAGCGCCATCAGCGCCGGGATGTAGCTGCGGGCATGGACGATACGCAGCCGATGCCGGCGCGCGAGACGCAGCGCCACGGCAGTGCCGACGGCGACGTCCCACGCCGTCGCGGGCGCGGTCGGCGCCTTGTGATAGCGAAGCGGCGTCCAGCCTATATTTGCCGCCGCCATCCGTTCCGCGACGGCGGCCCGGCGAGCCGCGTCGGCGAAATCGGACTTCTTCTCGAAGCTGACAAGATGGATCCGGTATCGCGGCGCCAGACGCTCCAGATAAGCGAGAACCTGGGACTGGCCCAGTGGCTCCAGCATGCCGTCATAGCTTATGTACAATATTCCGGGGGCGGTCATGGCGGTCCAGAAAGGTCAGGCGGCCTTGCGCCCGCACGCCACCCAATAGGGGATGTCCTCGCGGAAAACGATGTCCCGAAGCCCGGCGTCGCGCATCATCTGACCGATCTCCGCCTTTGAAAAGCGCTGCTCGAGACGCGTTCCGAAGCGATCCAGCGCATCCGTACGCATCGTGTAGAAGCTGTTGCGGCGATAGGCGCTGAGCGGGACGTTCGATACGTCCGCCCCCGCTTTCTCGGCGAGGAGGGCGAGGCGGGTCACCGGCCAATAGACCAGGGCGGCGATCGTCGCCGTCACCGCCCGGCGGAGCGGAAAGGGCAGGCGCGAAACGGTCCAGCGGCCAAGCTCGCTCGCCCGCCAGAGGTGACGGAACCATCCCGGCTTGTTGTCGAACGAATAATAGAGATAGACGAGCATCGGCGCGTCGGGCTTCAGTTTCGCCACGCAATCGCCGAGCGCAGCCCGCGTATTCGGGATGTGGTGGAGGACGCCGAGCGAATAACCGAAATCCTGGCTTGCATCGGCCAGCGGCATCGAATCGGCTCCCGCCTCGTGAAAGCGGACGTTGGACCGGTTCTGCAACCGGCGGCGGGCGACGGCGAGCGCCTCGCCGGACGGGTCGATGCAGTGAAGCATCCCGACCCGGGGGGCGACGAGCGCCGCCCAGCGGCCGGAGCCGCAGCCGAGATCGAAGCCCTCGGCCCCGGGCGGCAACGCCTCGAAGGGGAAGACCGAGAAATAGGCGTCGAACAGCGCCTGCTGCTCGGCTTCGCCCAACGCAGTCTGATCGTAGGCGGACCATTCGCGGCCGAAGCCGGCGACGGTCAGCGGATCGATATTGCCGGAAGACCGATCAATCCGCACCGACAGGCTCCGCGGTCGCTCGCACGATTCCGGCGAGCGAATCCTGCCCGCCCGGCATCCGAAAGCCGGACTCGGCGGCGAAGCGAGCCGAGCGCGTCTCGCCGGTGCCTGCGAGGCGCCAAGCCCCGCTGGATCTGCCGCGGCGCTCGAGCATACGCATCGGACGCCCGTTGAGGTCCCGGGCGGACGACGTATGGCCCCATTGGCCCTCGACCATGCTCACCATGTTACATGTGCCTGCCGAGCCCGGCGACTCGCCCACCATCGGCACGCCGAGCGGACCATAGATCATCGATCGGAAGCACCTGCTTCGAGACAGCCGGCGTAGCCGGATAGAGACGATTGCCGCTGCCGCCCGCCAGGATTGTCGCTTTCATACCTTCTCCGAAATGGCGACCCGCGGCCCGCGCGCTCACCGAGACGCCTTATGCCGGGCGAAAACGCGCAGGCAAGCGGAATGCTGTGGCCGTCCAGACATGGCGTAGCAGAAGCAAAGGCGAGAGCGGGCCCCATGCGTCCTCGGCAAGGAAATCATATGGCTAATCCGGGGAGCCCTCGTCGTTATTGGACGCGGACAGCTTGTAGGGGACCCAGGCGAACGCATTGGCGGCATAATTGAGCCACACGAACTGAATGGCTGCGGAATAGGCAACGATGGCCACGATGATCTGCGTGTTGAGCCGACCGCGCTCCGGAAACGCGCCCGGCAGCCTGCCCCAGACGAACATCTGCAGCGGTATGAGGTAAAGGGCCAGACGGTCCACCGCCGTGGAGGAATTCGTGAACATGAGCATGCCCAACGCCAGCAATGCGCCGAGCGAAAAGTTCCTCCACAGCTTGCTCTGCTGAACGCCGAGCTGAAACCTCTTGCGAAACAGCAGGAAGAGCAGAGCCGGCGGAACGTTCATCGCGACGCGCACGGCTGCGCCCTGCGACTGGTATTCGGCCTGCACATAATTGGTCATCAATCGGTCGACCGACGCCTGGACGAACAAATAGTAGAGCAGCAGCGCCGTAAACAGAAGCATGACGCCCGTCATGAAGCGGTTCCTCGCCGCGGTGAGTGCGACCAGCGGTACCACCACGACCGCCGATTTGTGAAAGGCGGTGGCGAGAAGCATGTAAAAGGCGAAGCGCGCCATCGACCCTTTTTCCAGATCGGCAAGACCGGCAAGGATGAAGCCGATCGCGACGGCCTGGCGCGTATAGCCCATCGCCACGACGATGATCAGATAGGGAACGGAGACGACCATCACGAGCCAGGGATTGGGCTGGCGGCGCGCGAATTTCACGAGGCCCCATGTAAACAGGGTAGCGCAAGCGAGATTCACGGACCAGATGCCGAGCCCGGCCCCGCCGGCCAGCATATTCAGAAACCCGTAACCCGGATCCTGGGCCCGCGGCCCGGCCATTCCGTTCAGCGTGATGTCGTGAAGGATATTGACATAATTGATCCAGTCCCCGCCGACCTCGTAGCGGAAGCCGATCATAACGACCGTGACGAGCGCCATCGCCAGCAGAATCGGGCCGCCCTGGACCTGTCGGCGCGGATCGGGGTGATATTGAACCGCGCCCGCGGCGAACAGCGAGAACAGAATCCAGTAGGGAAACACGCTCGACCCCTCCGACGGTCGCCGCGGCGCGAGAATGGCAGCGACAGGAAGCGATGCCGCGTATAGAGAGGACAGGCCGCATCCGTCCAGCCTCTCGGGAGGCGCGCACCTTTGCTTTCGCTCGAATTTTCGATGGATCCATGACCGCCAAGAAGATCGTGATCTCGATCAACGCCGCCTGGAACATCGTCAATTTCCGCCTCGGCCTGATCCGCGCTTTGCGCGACGCGGGCCACGAGGTGATCGCGCTGGCACCGCCAGACCCCTATGGCGCCCGGCTGGAGGCGCTCGGCATAAGCTACGTCCCGATCGCGATGGACAAGAAGGGGCTGTCGCCGCTGAGGGACCTTCTGCTCCTCCTGCGCTACTGGCGCCTGCTGCGCCGTCTGCGGCCCGATCTCTTCCTCGGCTATACCGCCAAGCCGAACGTCTATGGCTCGCTCGCCGCACAGGCGCTCGGCATCAGGGTGATCAACAACGTCTCCGGCCTCGGCACCGCCTTCATCAGGAACGGGCTGCTGACCGCAATCGTGTCGACCCTCTACCGCATCGCCTTCCGGCGCTCGGCGACGATATTCTTCCAGAACGAGGAGGATCGCGACCTGTTTGTCGTCAAGCGGCTGGTGGCACCGGCCCAGGCGCGGCTGCTGCCGGGCTCGGGCATCGATCTGGAACGCTTCCGCCCTGCCGGGAGCGCCGGCGCCGAAGCGCCCGGCTTCACCTTCCTGCTCGCCGCCCGCCTGCTCTGGGACAAGGGCGTGAAGGAATATGTCGAGGCGGCGAGGCGGGTGCGCGCCGCCTTCCCCGCGGCGCGGTTCCAGCTGCTCGGCTTCCTCGGCGTCGAGAACCGGACGGCGGTGACCCGCGAGCAGGTCGAGGCCTGGGTGGCGGAGGGGATCGTCGACTATCTTGGCGAAGCCGACGACGTCCGCCCTTTCATCGCCGCGGCCGATTGCGTCGTGCTTCCGTCCTACCGGGAGGGACTGCCGCGAACCTTGCTCGAAGCCGCGGCCATGGCCAAGCCCCTCATCGCGACCGATGTGCCGGGCTGCCGCCATGCCGTACAGGCCGGCGTCACCGGTCTGCTTTGCGCGCCGCGCGACGCGGAGGCGCTCGCGACCGCGATGCTGGAGATGATCGACGCGCCACCGGCGCTTCGCGCGCAATGGGGACAAGCGGGCCGGGCGAGGGTCGAGCGGGAGTTCGACGAACGGATCGTCGCCCGGCGCTATCTCGAGGCGATCGGCGACGCCTTCGCCTGACGGCTCAGTCGGCCGACAGGTGCCTCGCCCGTCTTTCCTTCTTCTGCTCGCTTCGCCGCGCCTGCGCTCTCGGCTCCGCCATCAGCGCGCAGCACATGGCGAACAGAGCGCTGATCGCGGCGGTCCGGAGCGGGTAGTCGACGGTGGAATGGGCGAGGATGGCGGCGGACGCGATGGTCGCCGCGCGCGCGAAATAATCCGGCTCTTCCGCGGTCCAGATCAACAGGGTTCTTCGCGCCCACCAGAACAGGAACAGCGCCAGCACGACGAGCCCCGGTACGCCGGTCTCCAGCGCCAGCTCGATGTAGTCGCTATGGACGTGATTCATGTAGAAGCGGTCGACGGTCGCCGGATCCTCCCGCGTCCGGTAAATCTGCTGGAAGGTGCCGATCCCGGACCCGATCGGCATGAAATCCGCCGCCGCCGCGACGCTCCGGGTGAAGGAATTGTAGCGGGAATCTTCCTTGCTCTTCGCGCCCTGCGTCGTGAGATTGTTGCCGAACGGCGCCGTGAACACGGTCGCCACGGATCCGATCAGCAACAGGGCGACGAGCGCCGGCGCCCAGCGGGGCAGCTTCCGCCGCCGGGACAGGATCATCAAGAGGCTCGCGGCGAGCACCGGCACCGAGAGGCCGATGCCGGCAATGGAGGTGTTGATGATGATGCCGACCACGATCACCGCCAGCGTGCCGCCGAGCACGACGAGCAGCCCCGATGATTTCTGCATCGATCCGCCCTGCCTCGCCGCGGCGAGATAGAGGGCGGCGAGGAATGGAATCGTCGAGACCATCAACGTCGCCAGATGGTTCGCGTTCGAGAAGAAGCCGGTGGTCGTTCCGTAATTGGTGATTTCGTAGATATACCAAGGGGAATCGCTGCCGCCGACGATCTGCAGCGCGCCGAGGGCGACCGAAACGATCGTCACCAGCGCGACCGCCCAGGCGAGCCACGACGCACGAAAGTTGCCGAGGCGGACGATGCCGAGCAGCACCGCGATCGCCGGCAGCAGCCAGAGCGCCGACGAAATGGTCCAATAGGGATCGAGCGACAGCGGCAGCCATGGCAGCCTCTGCCCGAGGAGCGCGAAGCCTTCGACGACGGGCTTGCGGCCTGGAAGCGAGGCCCAGATCGCCGGCGGCAGCGGAACGAGCTGGACCGCGATGACCAGCAGCGCCAGCAGCAGGAGGAAGATCAGCTGCCTTGCCGGAGTGGATAGCGGTCGCGACGGCCCGGCGGCTGCGGCCCAAACGATGATGGGAATGGCGAGCAGCTGCAGCGCCATGTTCGCCCAATATCCGCCCGCGCTCGCGCCGCCGAGGAGGAGGCAGAGCGCGAGATAGAATGGGATGATCCCAAGGCGAAAATAATGGTTCAGGCGCCGCCCTCCGGTTCGATGGAGAGGCCGCTGATGATGACGCTCTGACCGTTCTCGACGTCGCCGGACAGGCCGTCCAGCCTCAACCATTGCGCCGGGCATCCGCCGGCGGGAACGGTAAAGGCCGCCGCAAAGCGCTTCGAGGCCGAGCTGACGCCGGTAATCGGCAGCTGCAGGAGCCGGGCCTCGCCGGGCTCGCAGGCGATGTTCCAGACGATCCGACTGCCCTCGCCGGTGGCGTCGCCGGTGGCGCGGAAGGAGAGGCGATAGCGGCCCGGCCGCAACATCAACAACTGGCTGGCGAGATTGCCGTTGTCGCGGCCATAATAATCCACCTGGAGCGCATGATTCGCATTTCGCTCGGCGGCGCCGACGGTACCGCTCGAAAAGGTCCAGTTGAACGGCGGCGGTCCCGGCAGCCCGGCAAAGGCGGGATCGTAAAGGCCCTTGCCGCCATCGATGCCGCCGGCGCCCGTGCCGGCGAAGCTCTTCCACAGCTCCCAGGCCCGGCCGATCTCGTGATGCGAGATCAGGCGCGACAGCAGCGCCGCCTTCCAGGGTCCTGCCAGAGCGGGGCGTGAAGCGGGCCCGGCGACTTGCAGGATAAGATGTTCGTCGGCGCCCGACGCCACCAGGGTTTCGAGCACCGTCTGGTGGAGCGCCGGCTGCGCGCGGAGGAGCGGGATCAGCTGCGGCGCCGTCACCGGATCCTGAACCATGCGCGCCAGCTCCGGCGTCAGCACGCCCGAGGCGCCCTCAACGAGATTGCCGAGGGCCTGCATCTCCGCCACCGCCTGCGGCGCCCGGCGCTCGCGCAGATAGCGGTCGAGCAGCAGCAGCCGGGCCAGGCGAAGCCGTGGGTTGCGACGCCGCGCCTCGGCCAGCAACCTTTCCCCATCCGCATTCCTGCCCGCCGCGAGCGCGTTCACGCCCGCCAGCAGATAGGGCTCGTCGGCCAGCGGCGCGCGCTTCAGAGCGTCCAGCGCTGCCCGCCGGCGCTCGTCGGGCACATTGCCGCCCTGGAGCAGGAAATAGGTCATGGCGAGGCCGATCTGAACCCGCGGATGGTCGGGGGCCACCCGTGCGGCGAGGAAGGGATTGTCCTCTCCCTCGGCCTGCACGACGCCGACCTTCACCACCCACCAGGCCGCATAGAGGCCGAGCAATGCGGCAATGGCTGCCTTGGCCAGGCCGCCCGGTGTGGCGCGCTTTCGTGCTGCCCCTTTAGCTCTCACGCTGCGCGAGTAGCTTGATTTCACGGTCTCGGCTACCCACGCCCCCGTAGCGGTAGGGCTCGTAACCATAGCCGTAGCCATAGCCGTAGCCGTGCGACCGGGCCCGGAACTTGGTCAGGACCGCGCCGACGATATTGCCGCCGGAAGCCTTGAGCCGGGTGATTGCGTCGAGCGCGGCCTTGGTGCGGGTCCGGCCGCTCTCGACGACCAGCAGAGTTGCCCGGCACGCGCCCGCCAGAAGCGGAGCGTCGGCAAGACCGAGCACCGGCGGGCCGTCGACGATGACCATGTCGTATTTCGAAAGCGCCTCGGCGAGGACGGCCTTCAGCCGCGGCGAGGCGAGAAGCTCCGCCGGATTGGGCGGCAGCGGACCGCATGGCAGCAGCGCAAGATTTTCATATTGCGTGTTGAGGACGTGGCTTGCCAGCGAATCATGGTTGGTCAGCAGCTTCGAAAGACCTTCATCCGGCTCGAGTCCGGTGACGAAAGCGGGTTTCCTGAGGTCTCCGTCGATCAGCAGCACGCGATTGCCCAGCCGCGCGAAGTTCTGCGCCAGCGCGAGGGTCGTGCTCGACTTGCCCTCGGCGGCACGCGTGCTGGTGATGAGAAGGCTCTTCGGCGCCCCGTTGTCGGTGGTGAACTGGAGCGACGTCCGCAGTGAGAAATAAGCCTCCGAAATCGCCGACGACTGGTCCTTGAGCTCGTCCGCCAGCGCGTCGGCGCCCTTCTTCATCGGGATCACCCCAAGCGACGGGAGATGGAGCTTGTCGCGCACGTCGTCCGGAGTCTTGATCGTGTCGTTCAGGAACTCCAGCGCGAGCGCCGCGCCGAGGCCGCCGAGAAGGCCAAGGCCAAGACCGATCAACAGGTTCAGCATCAGGTTCGGCTTGAACGGCCCGCCGGGAACCTCAGCCCGATCGACGACCGAGACGGCGTTGGTGCCGAGGCCGCCGGCGACGCTGATGTCCTTATAGCGGCCGAGCAAGCTGTCATACTGGGCCCGGGCTGTGTCGACCTCCCGCTGCAGGATGTTGTACTGGATGCTGCGCGCACGCAGATCCAGCACCTGGCCCTTCAAATTATTGACGCGCCCCTGAATCTCGCGTTCGGCCGCCGCGGCGGCACGGAATGCCATCATCAGCGTGTTGGACTGCCCGCTGCTGACGGTTCCGCCCTCCTTGCGGATCTCCTGGTCGAGCGCGTCGATCGTGGCCTTCATCCGAACCATATCGGGATAGTCGGCCTTGAAGGTGGAAAGCTTCGACTGATAGTCGGATTCGAGCTGGGCGCGCTGCTGACGGAGCACCGCAGTGCTCTGATTGACCTCGGCGGTATTCACCGCGCGGATCGAGTTGCGATAGGCCTGCTCGGCCATGATCCGCCGCTCCTGGGCCTGAGCCAGCGCAGCGTTCATGGCGACGAGCGAAGCGCCTTGAAGCGAGGTGCCGTCATTGCCCCTGCTGGCGTCACCGGTGCCGGTATTGATGATGCTCTGCGCCTGCGCGTACTGGACCAGCTGCCGCTCCGAATTCTCGAGGTCGCCTTTGACCTTGGCGATCTGCTTCTCGAGGAAGTGCCGTGCATAGGAGCTCGCCTCGTAGCGACGCTCCAGCGCCGAGTTGATGAAATTGTCCGCAAAGCTGTTGGTGACCTGTGCCGCGAGCGTCGGCGATGAGGAAACATAGGACATCCTGACGAGGCGGCTTCCCTCGACAGGCTTGGCGACGAAGCCACCCATCAGCCGTCCGGTCGCGACCTTCATACGCGTATCGCGACTGGCCTGCATCGGCACGAAAGAGGGGTTGGAGGCCAGATTGAGGTCCTGCGCGACACGCTCCGCGAGGCTCCGGCTCTGCAGCAGCCCGACCACGGTTGCGAGATAGTCGCGCTCGGTCGCCGCCTGCTTGGTGACCTTGGACTCGTCGACCGCCTGGACGGTGGGCGGATTGATCTCCAGCATCACCTCGGCACGATAAAGCGGCGTCGTCAGGAACGTGATCACGATGGCGCCGGCAAGGCCGACCGCCACCGCGCCGAGGATCAGCCAGCGCCACTCCGACACAACCCGCCACAAGGTGGCGAGATTGAGATCGCCCGGGAGCAGCCCTCCGCCCGCCGGCTGCGGCGCCCATGCCTGGGGCAGGGCGAACCCGCCTGCCTGCTGAGGCGCCAGCGGCCAGATCGGTTGGGCGCCCGCAGGCTCGATGTCGTTCTTGCTCATAGGAAAGCGAAGCTGCCTTTCACGTGGCTGTCGGCGTTCGTCGCCAAGGGAGTTCAGATCCCGAAGGGCCGGAAAATCGCGAGGAGCGGGAGGGATTGCAGGATCGTCGCCCAGGTTCCCTTGACCTTGGATCCGTCGACGACGACGATGTCGCCGCTGTAGACGCGCGGGTCCACGGCCTGGCCGCGGCGGATGCTGGCCAGGTCGAAGGCCGCCGCCATCCGCTGACCCTGGACGGTCCGGAACACCGCCACCCGATGCGGATTGGCGTTTTCGTCCGTTCCGTGAGCCAGTGCGATCACCTGAAGCAGGGTGAGGCGCCCCGTCACCGCGAACACGCCGGCCTGCCGAACCGAGCCGTCGACGGTGATGTTGCGCGTGCTCGAGGATTTGACGGCGACGCTGACGTCCGGATGCTGGAGATATTTCTCGCTGAGAAGCAGCGCGATCTTCTGATTGAGCTGCTTCGTGGTGAGATCGACGGCGCGGACGCTGCCGATCAGCGGCATCGAGATCGTGCCGGTAAGATCCACGTCATAATCGCCGGTCAGATCCGCCACCTGGAACACGCTGACATGCAGGGTGTCGAGCGGCGCGATCTTGTAATCCTCCTCCAGGCCCATCGTCGTCGGCGCATCGGGAGCAGGAAAATTCTGGACGTCGTACGGAATCGGCCCGCCGCGCGTGCCGGCGCAACTCGCCAGCAGGGCGCAGGCAAGGACAACCAGCGCCATTCGCAATGACGCGACAAAGCTCAGCGCGGGCACGGCGCCCGCCTGGCCGGACTGATGAGAATACGGCACGGACGATCCCAGATTTTGCAAAATTCTGTCCCCAAGCTTAGCCGATGCACCCTTCGGGTCAAGCCGAAATCCGGCCGGCGCCCGTCGCCTTGCCGTGAAACCGCTTCCGTTACAACAAGATAGACAAACAGCTCAAAGCGCCGGCACCGCCTCCCTCGCGGTCGAAAGCAGCCAGCGCTCCTCCTCCTCGATGCCCAAAGCGGTCAGGACGCCGCTATGATAGGCGCCGGTGTCGATTGCGATCCGGTTGGGGCGCTCGTCGACCTCCGGCACGATCGTATGGCCGTGGACGACGACGAAGCCGTGCTCCTTGGCGTCGCCGAGGAACGGCTCGCGGATCCAGCGCAGATCGTGCCGGTCCTGCTCCTCGACGGCGATGCCGGGTCGGATGCCGGCATGGACGAACAGATAGTCGCCGAAGCGGAAGGTGTCGGCGAAATTCTCGAGGAATTCGCGATGCGAGCGCGGCACCTTGGCGCGGACCGCCTCGACCGCCGCCTCGTCCTCCATCCGCCGCAGCGCGTCGACGTCGACGCCGTAGCTGCGGGCGCATTCGGCGCCGCCGAACTTCAGCCAGTCGGGCAGGATCGTCGCGTCGCCGCCGAGGATGCGAAGCAGCACCTCCTCATGATTGCCGCCGAGGAAGATCGGCCGGCCGTGCCGCGGCCGCCAGGTCCGCAGCCGCTCGACGACGCCGGCCGAATCCGGCCCGCGGTCGATGAGATCGCCGAGGAAGACGATATAGGTCTTCTTCGGCCTGCGCCCAGCTATGTCCTCCTCGACCCGGCGCAGCAGCGCATCGAGCAGGTCGAGCCGGCCGTGGACGTCGCCGATCGCGTAAGCGCGCGCGCCGGCCTTGCCGCGGGGGCCGCCGCCCTCGCCGACGAGGCCGAACGACAATTTGTGAAGCAAACCCATCAGGTGCTCATACTTTGCTTGCGGCGACGCCGCCGATACTCACGACAGGGCCCCTGGTTCCTTTCCCGCTTCCCGCCGCCGGTGCCGCTGTCAAGGGAAAAGCTTGCCCGGATTCATGATCCCGGCCGGATCGAGCGCCGCCTTGATCCGCCGCTGGAGTGCGAGCCGCGACGGCTCCGCCGTGCGGGCGAGGGCGTCGCGCTTGGTCTGGCCGATGCCGTGCTCGGCCGAGATCGAGCCGCCGGCGGCGGTGACTCGGTCGTAGACGAGGTTCGTGATCGCGCCGCCCGGCCCTTCGATCCAATCGGGGCCGGCACCCAGCGGGGCGATCACGTTGAAATGGATGTTGCCGTCGCCGAGATGGCCGAAAGCGACGATCTGCGTGCCTGGAAAATCGCGCTCGATCGCCGAGCCTTCCGTCGCCAGGAAGGCGGGCATGGCGGCGACCGGCACCGAGATGTCGTGCTTGACCGCCGGCCCCTGCTGCCGCTCGGCCTCCGCGATCGCCTCGCGCAGCCGCCACAGCGCCTCCGCCTGCGCGTCGCTGGCGGCGAGCGCCGCGTCGCGGGCGAGCCCGGCCTCGAGCGCCTGACCGAGCGCCGCCTCCAGCCGCGCCGCCATTTCGGCGCCGCCGGCCGGGGCGACCGCCTCGACCAGCACGTTCCATGGCTCGGGCTTCGCCAGCGGCGCGCGTGTCCCGGGGATGTGGCGGAGAACGAGGTCGAGCGCCGCGGCCGGAACCAGCTCGAAGCTCTCCACCGCCTCGCCGAGCCGGTCCTCGAGGAAGCGCAGCAGCGCCAGTGCGGCGAAGGGCGAGGCGAGCCCGACCCACGCCACCGCGCGCGAGCCGATCGCCGCGACCAGCTTCAGGCTCGCCGCGGTGACCACGCCCAAGGTCCCTTCCGCTCCGACCAGGAACTGCTTGAGGTCGTAGCCGCGATTGTCCTTGCGCAGCGCCGAGAGGCCGTGGACGATCGAACCGTCGGGGAAGACCGCCTCCAGCCCGAGCACCAGCGACCGCATCGGCCCGAAGCGCAGCACCTGCGTCCCGCCGGCATTGGTCGAAACCAGGCCGCCGATCGTCGCCGAGCCTTTCGCCCCCAGCGACAGCGGGAAGCGCCGCCCGGCGCCGGCGGCGGCTTCGTGGACGTGCGCGAGGATCGCGCCGGCCTCGGCGACCAGCACATTGTCCTCGGCCGAAACGCTCCGGATCCGGTTCATCCGGCGCAGCGACAGGAGCAGCGCGCCGCCGCCGCCGTCGGGCGTCGCGCCGCCGACCATCGACGTGTTGCCGCCCTGCGGCACCAGGGCCACCTGCTCCTCGGCGCAGGCGGCGACCACCGCCTGCACCTCCTCGGTCGAGGCCGGCGAGACCAACGCCGCGGCCCGGCCGTGATAGCGGCCGCGCCAGTCGGTCAGCCACGGCGCCATCTCGTCCGGCGCCCGGGTGAAGCCGCGCGCGCCCAGACGCGCCGCGAGGGTGCTCAGCAGCCGCTCGGAAGGAGGATTGGGCATCGCGGCTTCCTGAAGAAAATGCTCGCCGGGCGCAAACCGGAAAATCCTGGCCGCTTGCCGCTTTGCGCCCCCCGACGCA
The DNA here is from genome assembly GCA_034668705.1 of Sphingomonadales bacterium. Classification (GTDB taxonomy): domain Bacteria; phylum Pseudomonadota; class Alphaproteobacteria; order Sphingomonadales; family Sphingomonadaceae; genus Allosphingosinicella. Next base: position 4,497 of record JAXDOV010000047.1, on the reverse strand, counting down.
GGGTCTATCATCTTCGCCGGGTGCCAACCCGCCGCCGCTCGCCGAGCGGCGGGCAATCAGGGGGTGGACGTGAAGCGAAATGCTTCCAGTACGGCGATGGGCGGCGGCAGGAATCGGCTTGCCTTCGCCGCTTTGGCCGGACTCCCGTCCGCACTCGCCGCGCAAGGCATGACCCAGCCGCCACGCGCGCCGACCCGCGAGGAGATCCAGCGGCCGGCGGCGCCGGCGCCGTTGCCGCCGCCCAGGCTGATCGTCGAGGGCGGCATCGAGCGCTCGCCCTGCGCGCTCGATGCCGAGGCCTATCGCGACCTCCGCTTCACCCCGACCGAGGTCGTTTTCGACGATCTGCGCGGCCTTTCGCCCGAGGATCTGCGCCCCGCTTTCGCGCCCTATCTCGGCCGCGAGCAGCCGCTCTCCGTCATCTGCGAGATCCGCGACCGGGCCGCGACGATCCTCCGCGACGCCGGCTATATCGCCGCGGTCGAGATACCGGAGCAGCATATTTCCGGCGGCAGGATCCGCTTCACCGTGCTGATGGCGAAGCTGGTCGCGATCCGCGTCCGCGGCGATGCCGGCCGCTCGGAGCGGACCATCGCCCGCTATCTCGACAAGCTGACCCGCCAGCCGGTGTTCAACCGCTATGAGGCCGAGCGCTATCTCCTCCTCGCCTCCGATCTGCCCGGCTATCAGCTGCGGCTCTCGCTCCGCTCCGCCGGCGCCGGCCGCGGCGAGGTCGTCGGCGACGTCCTGGTGCAGCGGGTGCCCGGCGAGGTCGAAGCCAATTTCCAGAATTTCGGCTCCCATGCGCTCGGCCCCTGGGGCGGCCTCGTCCGCGGCGAGCTTTACGGCCTGACCGGCCTCGGCGACCGGACCAGCCTCGCTTTCTATTCGACGGTGGATTTCAGCGAGCAGCAGACGCTCCAGCTCGGTCACGAATTCCGGCTCGGGCCGGAGGGGCTGACCCTGTCCGGTCAGTTCACTTATGCCTGGACGCGGCCGAGCGTCGCCGATCCGAGCCTCCACGTCCGCGCCCGCACCCTGCTCGCGACAGCCGAAGCCCGCTATCCGTTCGAGCGGACGCAGGCGTCGAGCATCTGGGGGGCGATCGGCCTCGACATCGTCGACCAGGACGTGTCGGTGAATGCGCTTCCGCTCACCCGCGACCGCCTGCGCATCGGCTTCGCCCGGCTCGATTTCACCCGGGCCGACCGGGCGAGCTTCGGCCGGCGCGCCGGCTACAGCGCCGCCGAGCCGCGCTGGCGGCTGGGCGGCGCCGTCGCGCTGCGCCAGGGGCTGGGCCTGTTCGGCGCGACATCGGCCTGCGGTGCCGCCTTCGCCCGCTGTCTCGGCCCCGGGCTGGTCCCGCCGAGCCATGTCGAAGGCGATGCCAAAGCGGCCGTGCTTCGCTTCGAAGGCGCCGGCGAGTTCCGGCCGGCGCCGACCATCGGCCTGTTCCTCGGCATCCGCGCCCAGACCACCGGCAAGCCGCTGCTCAGCTTCGAGGAATATGCGGCGGGCAATTATACGGTCGGCCGCGGCTACGATCCGGCGACCCTGCTCGGCGACCGGGGGATCGGCGTCCAGGCGGAGCTTCGCTACGGCCGCATCGTCCCGTCCGGCCCCGGCGCCTTCGCGGTCCAGCCCTTCCTGTTCTTCGACGCGGCCTGGGTGAACAATCTGGACCGGGTCTTTCCCGCGGCCGGGCCCCAGCGGCTGGCCTCGGCGGGCGGCGGCCTGCGCGCCTCGTTCGGCGATCGCGCGCGGCTCGAAATCACTTTCGCCGCGCCGCTGCGGCGGGCCGGACTCGAGGCCAGGCGGCCCGATCCGCGCCTGCTCGTCACCCTCACCACCCGCCTGCTGCCATGGAGCGCCCGATGAACGCTGAGCGCCATCCGCCGAAGCCGGGTCCGCAACTGCGCGCCCGCCTGCTTCTTTCCTCCGCGGCGGCCGCCATCGTCTGCGTGATGAGCGCGCCCGCGCCGGCGCGGGCGCAGGCTTTCCAGGGCAATGCCGCGGTCAGCGCCGGCGCCGCGACCCGGATCGTCACCGGCCCGACCAGCGAGACGATACGGGTGGATTCGCCAAGCGCGATCCTCGACTGGAAGCCGAATGATGCGGCGATCGGCGGGCCGCCGATCGACTTCCTGCCGTCCGGCAACATCGCCACCTTCCAGAACGGGCCCAACAATCCCAGCTTCATGGTCCTCAACCGGATCGTCCCGGTCGATCCCAGCCGCGCCATCGCCCTCAACGGGACAGTCATCAGCCAGATCCAGAGCCTGGTCGGCACCGCCCGCGGCGGCACCGTCGCCTTTTACAGCCCGGGCGGCATCCTGATCGGCGGCAAGGCGGTGATCGACGTCGGCAATTTGCTGCTCACCACCATCGCCCCCTTCGTCAACGGCGCCGGCAGCTTCTTCATCGCCAACACCTACGGCCTCAACGGCGCGGTCGATCCCAAGTCGAAGATCACGATCGCGGCCGGGGCGCGGATCAGCGCGCTCAATCCCGGCAGCTATATCGCCATGGCCGCGCCGGTGATCGAGCAGCACGGCATCGTCAAGGCGGACGGCTCGATCGCCTATGTCGCCGGGGAAGCGGTGACGCTGACGATCAACAACGGCCTGTTCGACATCCAGGTCAAGACCGGCAGCAGCAGCGCCGCCAACACCCTCGTCCATGACGGCACCACCGGCGGCCCGGCCAGCACCGGCCCCGGCGACAACCAGCGCATCTACATGGTCGCGGTGCCGAAGAATGCGGCGATCACCGCCCTGCTCCAGGGCAATGTCGGCTTCGACGCCGCCGCGGTGGCGGGTGTCCGGAATGGCGAGATCGTGCTGTCGGCGGGGCGCGCCGTCACCGCTGCCGACGCCTTCGTCGCCCAGCCCGGCCAGGGCGCGAGCTTCCGCATCCAGGGCGGCAGCTTCACCTCCGACGTGATCGGCAGCGCCGCGACCGATTTCATCGTCGACAGCGTCAATGCCGACACCGGCTTCAGCGGCAACGTCTCCCTGCAAGGCGACGCGCGGGCGCATGTCGAGGCGCCGGCGGGCCGGACGGTGACGGTGGCCGGCAACCTCATCCTGCGTTCCGACCAGGATTTCAGCAACAGCGGCGGCAGCTTCGGCGCCCAGGGCGGAGAGGCTGCGATCCTGACGACCGGCGGGACGGTCCGCATCGACGGGACCGCGCTGCTGAGCGCGATCGGCCAAGGCGGCTTCAACACCTCCGGCAATCTCGCCGGCATCGGCACCGGTGGCGTCGCGGAGGTCAAGGTGACCGGGGGGTCGGTCCAGATCGGCGGCAGCCTCACCGCCGATGCGAGCGGCTTTGCCGGCAACGGCGCGGTCCCGTCGGCCAATGGCGCCGCCGGTAACGGCGGCACGGCCCTGGTCTCGGCGGCGGGCGGGACGGTCACGATCGGCGGCACGACGTCGCTCAAGGCCGACGGCAATGCCAGCCAGATCGCCGGCGGGGTGGGCGTGACGGGCCCGACGGGCACCGGCGGCCTGGTGTCGATCATCGGCGATGTCGGCGGAGCGGTGACCGCCACCGGCTTCGCCACATTGAGCAGTCGCGGGCAGGGCGGCTCGGTTCTTTCCGGCACGTCCGGAACGGGCGGGACCGGCCAGGGCGGATTCTCCGCAGTGGCGGCAACCGGCGGCAGCGTGAAGCTCAGCGCCGGCGGCAATGTCGACGCGGGCGGCAAGGGCGGCAGCGGCGCCGACGGGGGCAGTGGCAAAGGCGGCAGCGCTTCGCTCGACGCGACCGACGGCAGCATTTCCATTGGCGCCGGACTCGACGTCGCCACGGACGGCCAGGGCGGCGATTCCACGATCGGGCAGGGCGGCGCCGGCGGCAACGGCACCGGAGGCCTCAGCCAGATCCTCGCCCATAGCGGCGTCGGCCCCTCCTCGATCACCGGCACTGGCGCGACCGCCTCGGCCCGCGGCTCCGGCGGCGCCGGCGGCGCGGGCGCGTCCGCCGTCGCGGGCGGCGGCGGCGGCGTCGGCAGGGGCGGCACCGGCCGCGTCTTCGCCGATGCGGGCAACGGCAAGCTTGTATTCGGCGCGGTCACCGTGCGGACCACCGGCCTCGGCGGCAGCGGCGGCGCCGGCGGCGGCGGCAATGGCGGCCCCGGCGGGCCGGGCATTGGCGGCGATGTCGCGGCGGGCACGACGACCGGCAGCGCCGCCCCGTCGGTCCAGGGCAGCGCGAGCTTCGCCTCGATCGCTCTCGACGCCGAAGGGCATGGCGGCAGCGGCGGCAATACGGCCGGCGCCGGCACGTTCGGCGGCGATGGCGGCGGCGCGCTGGGAGGCAATGCTTCGCTCTTCTCGGCCGCCGCCCGCGTCGCGGTGACCGGCGCCGCGTCGCTGTCGAGCTCGGCTTTCGGCGCCGGCGGCGGCGCCGGCGGCACCGCCGGATTGCAGGCGCCCGCCAGCGCCGGCACGGTCCGCGCCGGCGCGACCCTGGTGGATTTCAGCCCGACGC
>JAXDOV010000046.1:0-34673 GCA_034668705.1 Sphingomonadales bacterium | reverse complement strand
ATCGCCGACATCGTCAACGCCTATAACCATACCCCACGAAAATGCCTCGACTTCCAAACCCCCGCCGAGGCATTCTCCAAAATCCAGTCAACCGTTGCACTTCAAACGTGAATCCACACCCCGGCTTGCGCCGGGGAACAGGCAACGATTCAACGTGTCGGCAGTCGCCTCAAAAATCCCCATCCGCGTCGAGCGCGTAGCCGGCGGAGCGGACGGTGCGGATGAGGTCGGCGCGGTCGCCTTCGTTCAGCGCCTTCCTGAGGCGGCGGACGTGGACGTCGACGGTTCGCAGCTCGATCTCGTGATCATGGGCCCAGACGGCGTCGAGCAGCCGCTCGCGCGAGAAGACGCGGCCGGGATGTTCGAGGAAGTGGCGGAGCAGGCGGAACTCGGTCGGGCCGAGCGGCACGCCCTTGCCGTCGCGGCGGACCTTGTGGGCGACGACGTCCATTTCCAGATCGGCATAATGCAGCACCTCGCCGGCCAGCGCCGGCCGCACCCGCCGCAGCACCGCGGCGATGCGGGCGATCAGCTCGCGCGGGCTGAACGGCTTGGTCATGTAATCGTCGGCGCCGGTCTCCAGCCCACGCACCCGGTCCGATTCCTCGCCGCGCGCGGTCAGCATGATGATCGGCACGTTGGCGGTGGCGGCGCCGCGGCGCAGGCGGCGGCAGACTTCGAGCCCGGAGATGCCCTCGATCATCCAGTCGAGGATGACGATGTCCGGCACCTGCTCCAGGGCAAGCATCAAGGCTTCCTCGCCGTCGCTGGTCCAGCGCACGTCATATTCGTCGCGCTCGAAATGCCAGACGAGCAGGTCGGCGAGGACCTTGTCGTCCTCGACCAGCAGCAGCCTGGCTTTGCTCACTCGGCCGGCTCCGGCGCCTGGCCGCGCCACCGTTCGGGCAACCTCTCGCCGGTCGCCGCATAATAGACCATCTCGGCGATGTTGGTCGCATGGTCGCCGATCCGCTCGAGGTTCTTGGCGACGAACAGGAGGTGGGCGGATTCGGTGATCTTGCCCGGATCCTCCATCATGAAGGTGAGCAGGGCGCGGAAGATCGAATTGTAGAAATCGTCGACGGCGCGGTCGCGCTCCAGCACCGCCTGCGCCCGCACCGGATCGCGGCGGACGAAGGCCTCGAGCACCTCGTGCACCATCTCGGCGACCATCCGCGCCATTTCCGGCAGCAGCGAGATCGGCTCGATCCTGGCGGCGATGCCGATCTCGGGGACGCGCTTGGCGATGTTCTTGGCATAATCGCCGATCCGCTCGACGACGCCGACGATCTTGAGCGCCGCCACCGCCTCGCGCAGGTCGTCGGCCATCGGCGCCCTGAGCGCGATCATCTGCACGATCCGCCGCTCCGCCTCGGCTTCGAGCGCGTCGATCTTCCTGTCGTCCTCGACCGCGCGGCGGGCGCCGTCGCAATCGCGCTTCATCAGGCAGCGCATCGCTTCGCGGATCGCATGCTCGGCAAGGCCGCCCATCTGGCTGATCATGGCGCGAAGCTGGTTCAGCTCCTCGTCAAAGGCCTTGATGGTATGGGATTGTCCGCTGGCCATAATCCGTCTCCTCAGCCGTAGCGGCCGGTGATGTAATCCTTGGTCCGGTCGACCCGGGGATTGGTGAAGATCTGGGAGGTGTCGCCGAACTCGACGAGGCTCCCGAGGTGGAAGAAGGCGGTCTTCTGCGAGACGCGCGCCGCCTGCTGCATGTTGTGGGTGACGATGACGATGGTGAAGCGCGCCCGCATCTCGTGGATCAGCTCCTCGATCTTGGCGGTCGAGATCGGATCGAGCGCCGAGGTCGGCTCGTCGAGCAGGACGATGCCGGGCTGGACGGCGATGGTGCGGGCGATGCAGAGGCGCTGCTGCTGCCCCCCCGAAAGCGAGAGCGCGCTGGCGCTCAGCTTGTCCTTCACCTCGTCCCAGAGCGCCGCCTGGCGCAGCGCGTCCTCGATCCGGTCGTTGAGCTCGGCCTTGGGCAGCCGCTCGTAATAGGACAGAGCGAAGCCGACATTGTTGCGGATCGAGGAGGCGAAGGGCGTCGGCTTCTGGAACACCATGCCGACCTTCCGGCGCAGCTCGGAGAGCTTGTAGCGCCGGTCGAGGACGTTCTCGCCGTCGATGACGATCTCCCCTTCCGCATGCTGATCGGGGTAGAGCTCGTAGATGCGGTTGATGGTCCTGAGCAAAGTCGACTTGCCGCAGCCCGACGGGCCGATGATCGCGGTGACCGCATGGGCGGGCATGGCGAGGTCGACATGGTCCAGCGCCTTCGCCTTGCCGTAGAAGAAGTCGAGGCCCCTGATATCGATCTTCGGCGGGCCGCCGCCATGGGCGTCCGCCGGCGTTTCGATGCGCAGGGCCGTCGCGACGGCGTCGCTCATGTCTTCAGTCCTTTGCGGGCGACGAGGCGGACGAGCAGGTTGAGCGCCAGCACGAAGGCGGTGAGCACGAACGCCCCCGCCCAGGCCAGAGCGTGCCATTCGTCATAGGGGCTCATCGCATATTGGAAGATCACCACCGGCACGTTGGCGAGTGGGGCGTTGAGGTTCGCGCTCCAGAACTGGTTGTTGAGCGCGGTGAACAGCAAGGGCGCGGTCTCGCCGCTGATCCGGGCGAGGCCGAGCAGGATGCCGGTGACGATGCCGCTCAGCGCCGCCTTGTAGAGGATGCGCGCCGTCACCCGCCAGCGCGGCAGGCCGAGCGCGAAGGCGGCCTCGCGCATCTGGTCGGGGACCAGCCGCAGCGACTCGTCGCTGGTCCTGACCACGATCGGGATCAGGATCATCGCCAGCGCCAGCGCGCCGGCGATGCCCGAGAAATGGCCGGTGGTGCGTACCACCAATTCGTAGATGAACAGGCCGATGACGATCGACGGCGCCGAGAGGAGGATGTCGTTGACGAAGCGGACGATGGCGGCGAGCTTCGAATAGCGGCCATGCTCGGCGACATAGGTGCCGGCGGCGATGCCGATCGGAGTGCCGATCGCGACGGCGAGCAGGACCATCACCGCGCTGCCGTAAAAGGCGTTGATCAGGCCGCCCTCGGCGCCGGGCGGCGGCGTCATCTCGGTGAACAGCGACGGCTTCAGCGCGGCGGCGCCGCGGCTGAGCGTCGTCCACAAGATCCAGGCGAGCCAGAACAGGCCGAACAGGGTGGCGGCGCCGGCGAACAGGAAGGCGATGGCGTCGACCAGCCGGCGGCGGATCATGGTCCAGCTCATTGGGTCCAGCTCATCAATGCGTCCGCCCGAGGCTGCGGTCCATCCGCGCCAGCATCAGCTTGGCGGCGGTCAGCACGATGAAGGTGACGACGAACAGCAAAAAGGCGAGCGCGATCAGCGACGAGCGGTAGAGGTCGGTATCGGCCTCGGTGAATTCGTTGGCGATGGCGGCGGCGATCGAGTTGCTCGGCATCAGCAGCGACGCCGACAGATCATGGGCGTTGCCGAGGACGAAGGTCACCGCCATCGTCTCGCCCAGGGCGCGGCCGAGGCCGAGGAAGATCGCGCCGATGATCGCCGAGCGCGTATAGGGCAGGGTCACCCGGCTCAATATCTCCCAGCGGGTCGAGCCAAGGGCGACCGCCGCTTCCTTGAGCGCCGGCGGCACCGCGTTGAACACGTCGCGGGCGACCGAGGCGATGAACGGGATGATCATGATGCCGAGGACGATGCCGGCGGTGAGCATGCCGATGCCGATCGGCGGCCCGCTGAACAGCGGCCCGATCACCGCCTTGCCGCCGAGATGATCGTTCAGCCAGGGCTCGACATGAGCGGCCATGAACGGCGCGAAGACGAACAGGCCCCACATGCCGTAGATGATGCTCGGCACCGCCGCGAGCAGCTCGATCGCGATCGCGATCGGTCCCCGCGTCCAGCGCGGCGCGATGTCGGTCAGGAACAGGGCGATGCCGATGCTGACCGGCACCGCGATCAGCAGAGCGATGATCGAGGTGACGAGCGTGCCGTAGATCGGCACCAGCGCGCCGAAGCGGGATTCGACGACGTTCCAGTCCCGGCCGGTGACGAAGCCGGGGCCGAAGGTCTGGAAGGCGAGGCGGCCGCCCCAGGCCATGGAGACGGCCGCCCCGGCCAGGAGCAGGAGCACGAACCAGGCGGCGCCGGCGGTGAGCAGGCCGAACAGCCTGTCCCCCGCGGCGCCGCGCGCTTCGGCCGGGACGGCCCTGTCCCTCACGCGCCGGGCCTCATTTGATGCTCTGGCCGATATAGGTTTCGACCTGCTGCACGAGCGGCGCCGGCAGCGGCACGTAATCGAGCTTCTGCGCCTGCTTCTGGCCTTTTTCGAGCGCCCAGCGGAAGAAGGCGAGCGCGCCGTCGGAGCGTGCCTTGTCCTTGGGCTGGCGGTGCATCAGCACGAAGGTGGTCGCCGTGATCGGATAGGCGTCCGCGCCCGGCGCATTGGTCATGACCAGGAAGAAGTCCTGCGCATGGGCCCAGTCGGCGGCCGCCGCGGCGGCCTGGAAGCTGGCGGCGCTCGGCGCGATGAAATTGCCGGCCGAATTCTGGACCGAGGCCCAGGCCATGTGGTTCTGCACCACATAGGCATATTCGACATAGCCGATCGAATTCGGGATCTGCCGGACATAGGCGGCGACGCCTTCATTGCCCTTGCCGCCGACGCCGACCGGCCAGGCGACCGAGGTCCCCTCGCCCGGGCCGCTCTTCCAGGCCGGGCTGACCTGGCTGAGATAATGGGTCCAGTTGAAGCTGGTGCCCGAGCCGTCCGAGCGGTGGACGACGGCGATGCTGGCGGCCGGCAGGGCGACGCCCGGATTGATCTTCACGATCGCGGGGTCGTTCCACGTCTTGACCCTGCCGGCATAGATGTCGGCGAGGAGCGGCCCGGTCAGCTTCAGCTTGCCCGCATCGATGCCGGCGATGTTGACCACCGGCACGACGCCGCCGATCACGATCGGGAACTGGGCGAGGCCGGCGGAGGAAAGCTCCTTGGGGTCGAGCGGCTTGTCGCTGGCGCCGAAATCGACGGTGCCCGCCTTGATCTGGGCGATGCCGCCGCCCGAGCCGATCGACTGGTAGTTGACCTTGACGCCGCCCACCTTGCTGTAATCGGCGGACCAGGCGGAGAGGACGGGATAGACGAAGGTCGAGCCGGCGCCGGTGATCGCGCCGGCCGCCGCCGCCTTGCCGCCCTCGTTCTTGTTCTGGCAGCCCGCCAGCGCCAGCGCGGCGAGCGGAATGATGATGCTGAATCTGTTCATGACGTCCTCCCTTAGTGAGTCTCCGACGGGGCCCTAAAGTCAGTTCGTAGCGATTCTCGTGACTCTTTGATGACACTATTGTGACAGCGGCCGGGATAACGTTTCGCGGCCCTTCATGGGTCATCCCGGGCTTGACCCGGGATGACGAGGTTAGGCTGGCAGCCCCGCCAGCCCGTCATGCCGGTCGAGCCGCAGCGACTTGTCCGCCATCGGATATTTGAGCCCGGTGGCGCAGTTGAACAGGACCACCCGGTCGCCCTTCGAGATCAGCCCGCGCTCCAGCGCCGCGATGCAGGCGGCGAGCGTGGCGCCGCCCTCCGGGCAGAGCAATTGCCCGTCCGCCTGCGCCGCCTCGTCCACCGCCGCCAGCGTGGCTTCGTCCGGCACCGCCATGGCGAAGCCCTGGCTCTCGCGCACCGCGCGCAGGATCAGGAAATCGCCGATCGCCTTGGGCACGCGGATGCCGGCGGCGATCGTATGGGCGTCCTCCCAACGCGGCGCATGCTCCTCGCCCTGCTCCCAGGCCTTGACGATCGGCGCGCAGCCTTCCGCCTGCACCGCCACCATGCGCGGCCTCTTGCTGCCGATCAGGCCGAGCGCCTCGAGCTCGTGAAAGGCCTTCCACATGCCGATCAGGCCGGTGCCGCCGCCGGTCGGGTAGAAGATGACGTCCGGCACCTCCCAGCCGAGCTGCTCGGCGAGCTCCAGGCCCATCACCTTCTTGCCCTCGATCCGATAGGGCTCCTTCAGCGTCGACATGTCGAACCAGCGGCCCTCGCGCGCGCCCTCGCCGACCAGTTTGCCGCAATCGTCGATCAGGCCGTTCACCCGGTAGACGCGCGCGCCATAAGCGGCGATCTCGCGCACGTTCACCTCGGGCGTGTCGTCGGGACAGAGGATGATGATCTCCATCCCGGCCCGCGCGCCGTAGGCCGCCAGCGCGGCGCCGGCATTGCCGTTGGTCGGCATGGCGATGCGGCGGAGGCCGAACTCGTTGGCCATGCTCACCGCCATCACCAGGCCCCGCGCCTTGAACGAGCCGGTGGGGAGCCGGCCCTCGTCCTTGACCAGCAATCCGGCGAGGCCGAGCCGCGCCGCCACCCCGGCGAGCGGCACCAAAGGCGTCTCGCTCTCACCGAGGCTGACGATGCTCTCCGCCCGCCGCACCGGCAGGATCTCCCGCCAGCGCCAGAGATCCGCCGGCCGCTCGGCCAGCCTATCCCTCGTCAACGACCGCGCGGCGCCGTCAAGGTCATAGCGCACGAGCAAGGGCCAGCCGGCGTCGGAAAGGTTGCGCACCTCGTCTGGTGGGTAGGTTGCGCCCGTCATCGAGCATTCGAGGTGCGTGACGAAGGTCTCGCGCGCGGCGGTGAGATTGTCGCTCCAGATCATGGCGCCGCCATATGGCCGAACATGGCGGACCGATAGGCCTTGATCGATCAGCCCGACAGCCGCTCCCGCAGGTGGAAGCTCGGCCCGGGCCCATTGTAGATCAAGTCGAGATAGTAACCGGCGAGCAGGGCGTGGGCGTGGGCTGCGCTCGCATCCCGCGCCTCCCTCGCCAGCTCGATCTCGCGCTCGGCGCGGCTTTGATAATAGAGGAAGTCATTCTCGCTCATGGCGACAGCGCGCAGGCTCATCGTCTCAAAACCGCTTGGAGAAGGTCACGCCCCACGTGCGCGGATCGCCCGGGAGGCCGACGATGAGCCCGGTGTTGCTTGGGCCGAGCGAGAGGACTTCGAAATAGTTTTGCTGGAACGCGTTCTTCACCCACGCGAACAGGTTCCAGCGGTCCTCCGAGCGAAATCCGATCCTGACGTTCGCCAGCGAATAGCCCGCAACGTCGGTATAAAGCGACCGGGTCGGATTCGAGGAGAATTTCGTCCGCGCGCTGCCGTCGAACCCGAAATAGACCTCACCGGTCTGGCCCAGAAGCCTGGCCGCCAGATTATACTCGAAACCGTAGCTGCCGGACCATTTCGACACGCCCGGAAGCCAGCTGCCGGACGCGTCGCAACTCGCCGGGCTGATTCCGCCCGGGGTGCCCGGCGCACTCGGGGTTTGCCCGGGCTGGGCGATCGTGCCGCCGGACAGCTCGGGCGGGCACGGCGCATCCGGGAAACGCGCATATTTGGCGTCGGTATAGGCACCGTTCACGTAGAAGGAAAAACGTCGGCTGACGCGGAAGCTGAACTCCGCTTCCGCACCGCGGACGCGCACCTTCTCTGCATTGGCCAGGTAAGCGAGCACCACGCCGCCGCTCGGGCTGCTGGTGACGGTGGTCTGGAAGTCCTTGATCTCCGTCCAATAGGCGGAGAGATTCAGCGTCGCGCGGCGACGGAAGAACTGGGTCTTCAGACCAAGCTCGAAGCTATCGATCTTCTCGGGCCGAACGGTGGCGGCGCTCAGCACCGGCACGCCCGCGCTGAGCGGGAGGCCGTTCATGTTGATGCCGGCCGACTTGAAGCTGTGCGCATAGCTCGCATAGGCCATCACGTCGCGGCCGATGTCATAGGAGGCGGTCAGGTCGTAGGCGAGGTTCCATTGGTGCAGATCGGCGCCATAGGCCTGCGGCGGCAGCGTGTTGCGCTGGTCGCTGTTGAGCGTGGTGCTGCCGCTGGCGGTCGTCACCACCGCCGCGTACGAGCCTCTTTTCTTGTCGTAATTGAGCCGCAGGCCGGGCTGGATGCGCAGGCTGTCCGTCACATGCCAGGTCACCTGCCCGTAGAGCGCCGCGCTGGTACTCTTGTACCGGATGTCGTTTTCGGAGCGCAGGCCGTTGAGTACCGCGGGGTTGCACGCATTGGCCGTCGGCGGATTGCACCCGCTCGAGCCGGCGGGAACGTTTCCGGGGTTGAGCAGGAACCGGCTGGCGGCCGCCCCCTGTTCCTGCGCCCCAAGCGTGTGGAACTGCTGCGTGAAGAAGAACGCGCCGAGCACATAGTCGAAAGTCTCTCCGCCTTTCGAGGCGTAGCGGACTTCCTGGGTCCATTGTCGGTGCCGTGAAGGATTGCCGGAGACGGTGGTGATCGGCAGACCCGTGAAGTCACGGTCGCTCGACGGGTACCAGTTCCAGAAGCGCCAGGCGCTGATCGAGGTGAGCGTGCCGACGCCCAGATCCCATTCGCCGCGCAGCGACACGCCGCCGGCGCGCTGGCCGGATTTGCTCGCCGTGTCGAGGTTGGTGACGCGATCGAAAGGGTTGGTGCTGGGCGGGGCATAGTTGAACGCCGCCGCAAGCGCTGCGAACTGACGGTTCAACGGCCGCTGTGTGGCGCCGGTGCGGACGTAAACTTGCGCGCCGGACTCAGGAAATGATTCCATATAATCGCCGGTCAGCGTCAGTTTGAGGTCCGCGGTCGGCCGCCACAATAATGATGCGCGACCGCTGAGATTCTGGCGGTCGTTGACGTTGCGGCCGGTCGCCACGTTGTAGATCGTACCCCGGCGCGACGTGCCGGAGCCGGCCAGGCGAATGGCGACCTTGTCGCTCAGCGGGCCCGAGACCGCGGCGCGCGCCTGGAGCAGCCCGAGGCTGCCGGCGGTCACCTCCACATTCGCCTGCGGCGTGAAGCTTGGCGGGTTGGTGATGACGTTGATGGCGCCGGCGGTCGTGTTCTTTCCGAACAGCGTCCCCTGCGGCCCACGCAGCACTTCCACCCGCTGAACGTCGAACAGATCGTTCAGTGCGGTGGCGACGCGGCTGTAATAAACCTGGTCGATATAGATGCCGACGCCCTGTTCGAGCCCGTCATTGGTGAGCCCAAGGGGCGCGCCGAGACCGCGGATGTTGATCGCGGCGTTTCGAGGGTTCGTCTGATAGTAAGTGAGCGAAGGCTGGAGCTGGACGACCTGCCCGATATTCTGCGTGCCGCTTTCGACCAAAGTCGCGCCGCTGAGCACGGAGACGGCGATAGGCACATCCTGCACGATCGCCTCGCGGCGCGTGGCAGTGATCACAATCGTATCCGGCGAGGCATCGGCCGGCGCCTGCACCTGCTGATCGCGGGGGGGGGCGGGGGCGCCGCCGGTGGGGCCGGCTTCTGGAGGAGCAACCGCCGAAGACGAAGGCGTCTCGCCCTGAGATGCCACCCCCGTGGCGGACTGGTCCCGCGCTTGGGCGGCGACAGGCACCAGGAAGGCGGCGGTCGTGGCAAGAGCAAGGCGCAATCGTGGCGTCGGCATGAGGGGGTTCCTGTTTTTTTCTTGGAAGGTCGAGCGGCGCTTCGCCGCTCAGGCGTGGATCCGGACAAGGACGCAGGGACGGGATTCGGCAACGAACGGAATGGAGGCAGGCGGCGGCGCGTCGAATGCCATGGGGGCCCCTTTCGTCGGCGAGCGGCGGATTGGCCGATTCGCTGCGGCGGAATAGATACTCAACTCATTTGGTTGACAATAGGCCGAAGCCAGACCGTTTCGGGCCTGCGACGAACCGAACGGGATCCCTTCCGGCGCCCCCGTCATCCCGGCGAAAGCCGGGATCTCGGCACGGACCTCCGCGCCTTTTCGACCCCGAGATCCCCGGCTCGCGGCAACGCCGCGGTTTATCCTGAGCCCGTCGAAGGGCCGGGATGACGAAGAAGTGTGATTGCAGGGCGCGACCCCAAACCCTAAGCCCCCTCTATGGACGAATTCTACCGCATCCGCCGCCTGCCGCCCTATGTGTTCGCCGAAGTGAATGCGATGAAGGCGGCGGCGCGGGCGCAGGGGGTCGACATCATCGACCTCGGCATGGGCAATCCGGACGGCACCCCGCCCGCCCATGTCGTCGACAAATTGTGCGAGGTCGCACGGGATCCCAAGGCGCATCGTTATTCCGCCTCGAAAGGGATTGCCGGCCTGCGCCGCGCCCAGGCCGCTTATTATGCCCGCCGCTTCGGCGTCGAGGTCGATCCGGACAGCGAGGTGGTCGTCACTTTGGGCTCGAAGGAAGGCCTCGCCAATCTCGCCCAGGCGATCACCGCGCCGGGCGACGTCGTCCTCGCGCCCAATCCGTCCTACCCGATCCACCAGTTCGGCTTCATCATCGCCGGCGCCGCGGTGCGTTCGATCCCGGCGGCTCCGGGGCCCGAATTCTTCGACATGATCGAGCGGGCGATGCGCTACACCGTGCCCAAGCCTTCGGTGCTGGTGATCGGCTATCCGTCCAACCCGACCGCCTACACCGCCGACCTCGCTTTCTACGAGCGGGTCGTCGCCATCGCCCGCGAGCACGGCCTGTGGGTGATCAGCGACCTCGCTTATGCCGAAATCTATTTCGGCGACGCGCCGACGCCCTCCATCCTGCAGGTGCCGGGCGCGCGGGAGGTGGCGATCGAGTTCACCTCCATGTCCAAGACCTATTCGATGGCGGGCTGGCGGATCGGCTTCGCGGTCGGCAATCGCGAGCTTGCCAACGCCCTCACCCGGGTCAAATCCTATCTCGATTACGGCGCCTTCACGCCGATCCAGGCCGCCGCCGTGGCCGCCCTGAACGGGCCGCAGGACGTCGTCGAGGCCAATCGCCGGCTCTACAAGGGGCGCCGCGACTGCCTGGTCGAGTGCTTCGGCCGCGCCGGCTGGGAGATCCCCTCCCCCGCCGCGAGCATGTTCGCCTGGGCGCCGATCCCGGAGCCGTTCCGCGCCCTGGGCTCGATGGAATTCGCCAAGCGCCTGCTCGCCGAGGCCCATGTCGCCGTCGCGCCCGGCGTCGGCTTCGGCGAGGAAGGCGAAGGCTTCGTTCGCATCGCCCTGGTGGAGAATGAGCAGCGCCTGCGTCAGGCCGCGCGCGGGGTGAAGAAGCTGCTGCGTTCGGCCTGATTCATCCGTCATTGCGAGCGACGCGCGACGACGGAAAAGGGCCGGGCTGGGTGTATCCTCACCCAGCCCGGCCCATCCCCCCTCACATGTTGTAGGCGCGCTCGCCATGCTCGCCGAGGTCGAGGCCTTCGCGCTCGACGTCGGGGCTGACGCGCAGGCCGGTGGCCAGCTTGGCGGCATAGATCGAGACCGCGGTCCCGACGGCCGCCCAGAGGATCGTCGTCCCGACCGTCTGAGCCTGGACCCAGAGCTGGTGACCCATGCTCCACCCGTCCGGGCTCGGGCCTCCGAGCGCCGCCGAATAGACGATGCCGGTGCCCATCGCGCCGATCATGCCGCCGATGCCGTGGATGCCGAACGTGTCGAGCGCATCGTCATAGCCGAGCTTCGGCTTGAGCTTGGTGACTGCGAAGAAGCAGACCACCGAAGCGACGGCGCCGAGCACGATCGCGCCGAGCGGGCCCGAATTGCCCGCCGCCGGAGTCACCGCGACCAGGCCGGCGATGATGCCCGAGCAGAAGCCCAGCGCCGAGCCCTTATGGCCGGTGACGCGCTCGGTCAGCATCCAGGCGAGGCCGGCCGAAGCGGTGGCGACGAAGGTGTTGATCATCGCCAGGCCCGCGGCGCCGTTCGCTTCCAGCGCCGAGCCGGCGTTGAAGCCGAACCAGCCGACCCAGAGCAGGCCGGTGCCGATGCCGGTCATGGTCAGCGAGTGCGGCGGCATCGGCTCCTTGGGATAGCCGATCCTCTTGCCGAGGATCAGGCAGGCCACCAGCGCCGAGACGCCCGAGTTGATGTGGACGACGGTGCCGCCCGCATAATCGAGGGCGCCCTTGGTGAAGAACTTGCCGTTCGACGCCCAGACCATGTGCGCGATCGGGAAATAGACGATGGTGAGCCACAGCACCGCGAACACCATCACCGCGGAAAACTTCATCCTTTCGACGACCGAGCCCAGGACCAGGGCGACGGTGATCGCGGCGAAGGTCATCTGGAAGCAGACGAACACATATTCCGGAAGCGCGACGCCGGTCGTGAAGGTCGCCGCCGTCGTCGTCGGCGACACGCCGTGAAGCAGGGCCTTGCTGAAGCTGGCGATATATTCGCCGCCGCCGTCGCCGAAGGCCTCGGCATAGCCCCAGCCGACCCAGACCAGCATGGTCAGCGCCGCGACGGCGCCGACCTGCGTCATCACCGACAGCATGTTCTTGGTGCGGGCGAGGCCGCCGTAGAACAGGGCCAGGCCCGGCACGATCATCATCAGCACCAACAGGCTCGACGTCATCATCCAGGCGGTGTCGCCCTTGTTGACCGTCGGCGCGGCCGCGGCCGCCTGGGCGAAGGCGGGAGCGGCGGCAAAGGCCGAAAGCGCGAGCGCGCCGAATCCGGCCCCAATCCTGCGAACAGAAATCATCGTTCCCCCTTTCACGTCAAAGCGCTTCGTCATTGGTTTCGCCGGTGCGGATGCGCAGCACCTGCTCGAGGTCGAGCACGAACAACTTGCCGTCGCCGATCTGCCCGGTGCGGGCGGTGTGCTGGACCGTCTCGACGACCGCCGGCACCAGACCGGCCGGCACCGCGATCTCGAGCTTCATCTTCGGCACCATCGTCATCGTATATTCGGCGCCGCGATAGATTTCGGTCTGGCCCTTCTGCCGGCCGAAGCCCCGCACCTCCGACACCGTCATCCCTTGGACGCCGATGGCGGCGAGCGCGTCGCGCACCTCGTCGAGCTTGAATGGCTTGATGATCGCAATGACCAGCTTCATGTCGTCCTTCCCCTTTTTCCTGGACTGAATGTCAGAACGACACGCCGACCGAGCCGACGACGCCGGCCTTGCTGGCATTCTTGCCGGTCGGAGTGATGAAGGCGCCGTTGGTGTCGACATATTGAATGCCGAAGGTCAGCTGGTGATAGCTGACCGTCGCGCCGAGGCCCCAATCGGTATAGCCCTTGCCGATCGAGAGCCAGCTCGGCCCCCAGGTGTGGCCGAGATGGGCGGTGAGGCCGAGCGGCGTATGCGGGACCGCCGCCGACAGGTCGCCGGCGAGGTAGACGTTGTCCAGCTTCGGGCCGATCTGGTCGAGCGCCAGCGCCTTCTGCTTGGGGGCGTAATTGATCGTCGCCTTCGCCGTCACCGGGCCGAGCGCCTGGGCGACGGAGAAATAGGGCTCGAAGAAGTTGGAGCTGGTGCGGTCGCCGGCCAGCTTCGTCTTCGGATAGAGGTAATAGAGCACGCCGGTGTCGATCGTGGTATGGCCGAACGTCTTCTTGAACCCGCCGATCAGGTCGAGCTCCTGATGGCTCTGGCCCGAGGCGGTGACGTAATCGTCGACCGAGGAGCCCCAGAAGGTCAGGTAGAAGCCCGACGCATGGGCGATCGTGGCGGTGCCCTGGACGGCGATGTTCCTGTCGGTCTGCGAAATGCCGCGGAAGCGATAGTCGGTGACGACGGTGGCGCCGCCGTTGATGGTGAACACCGGCGGCGGCGGCGGCGCGTCCTCGGCCGACGCGGCCGAGCCGACAAAGCCCGCCGAGACGGCGAGCGCGAAAAACAGGTGGCGATAAGTCACTCGCATCTGGATCCCCCGAATGTGATCGGTTTCGATCCTCTCCTTTGCGGGATCCCGTCTCCGTTGCGTTCGGAAGAGCGGTCCAGCGCGGGGATCATGCACAGGATGCTGCATCGCAGCAACGAAAGGGTGAATATTTCACGCCCGTTTCAGTCTGGTTTCAGGTCTTCGGAGGATTCAGGAGGCGGAATAGAGATTGCTGCGCCGCAGCAAATGTGCAGAATGCGAAGGAAGGTGAGTTCCCGCTTTTGGGATCCCGTGAACAGGAATGAGGTCATGACGCCAACGGCGAATCTGGCTGGCCCCGGCATCCTCGAGGAGATGAAGGAGTTCGCGACCTTCCCGAAGGGGACGCAGCGCTACATCCGCCGCTCGCTCGACGTCGGCCTCGATCGCCGCGACGCCGCCCGGCGCTGGGCCCGCGACCCGGCCGAGCTCGCCCGCATCCGCGCCCAGCGGGGCGCCTATCGCCGCCTCGACACCGTCCGCGCCGCGCTGGCGGCGATGGGAGAAAACGGGGCGGCGGAGAGCCTGCTGTCGCCGCTCGTGGCGGTCACCGCCTTCGACCTGGGCGAGGGCCGCCTGCACGGCTTCGCCGCCTATCGCTTCCTCTACGAGCGGCTGCTCGGCGCCCGCGCCCGGCCCTGGCTCCCCGGCGCCTTTTGCGGCGCCGCGGCCCTGCCCTACCTCCATCCGCGCATGCGCGGCGTCCTGCTCCAGAGCGTCAGCGAATCGGTCGCCACCGCCGCCGACTGGTCCCGCCGCGAGCCGGTCTTCTTTCCCGACTGGGTGGAGAAGGTGGAGCAGGCGGTCGGGGCCTGATCCCCACGCGTCATCCCTGCCCTCGCCGTCATCCACCCTATTCCGTCATCCCGGCGAAGGCCGGGATCTCCGGCTGGATAACGTGCGCCCCACGCCGAGAGTCCAGCTAGAGCATTGCGCGAAAAGGTGGGTACCGGCTTTTCGCAAAAAGCAATGCGATAACAAAGATCTCTAGAGCATTGGGCGATTCAATCTAATCGCCCAATGCTCTAGGTGGATCGCTCGCAGGGAACGAGTCCAGCGCCGCTGCATCAACGAGCGCAGAACTTGTCTGGCTCAACGCAATTGTCTTGCCGCCGCGGCTTGGCTGCGGCACTTTCTCTCGAGCGGCCTCGACCATGCTCTAGGACTCCGCGTGCCTGGTCATCTCGAACAGGAACCATGTCCTGCGCTCAGCCTCGTCGATCCACACTTCGATCAAGCTCGCGGTCGCGACGTCGCCACGCTCGTCGCACAACGCGTGCGTGCGGCGCATCTCGGCAGTGAGCTGCTTGTTGTCCTCGCGAAGTTCGGCAAGCATGTCGCGAGGAGTTACGAAATCGGCGTCGTTGTCGATCAGCCGTTTCTGCTGTGCGATCTGGCCGATCGACCGCAGCGTCGTCCCGCCGATCTTGCGAACGCGCTCGGCGATCGGGTCGGTCGTCGCGAAAATTTGGTCGGCCTGCTCGTCCAGCAGCAGGTGGAAGTCCCGGAAGTGCGGTCCGGACACGTGCCAGTGGAAGTTCTTGGTCTTCACGTAGAGCGCGAACATGTCGGCAAGAAGTGCATTCAGCGCTCCCGAAATGTCCCGAACCGCGTCCGCGCTGAGGTCGGTTGGCGTGGACAATGTCTCGTTCCGGACGATGAGGATGCTTTCGCTCATGGTAACTCCTATGATTTCATTCGGCTGTGACCGGTTCGCGGTCCATCGGCTGTCCGGAATCGCGCAGCGACATCCGCCCGACCGCTGACCAGTCATGATTCTCGCCGCTCGTCGCGAGCAGCTCGACGAAACGGTCGTGGAGAACGCTCGCAAAAGGCATCGGCACATTGAGCTTGTCAGCCGCGGCGAGCGCCAGCCGGATGTCTTTGAAGCCGAGCGGCGCAGCAAAACCGACCGGCGGCTCTTCATCTGCAGCGACGAGCCCGCCATAAACCTTGTAGGCCGGCGAGCCGAACATGGTTGAGGTCAGGAACTCGACGTAGTGCCGCCTGTCGATCCCACCCTTGGCAATCAGCGCCACCGCTTCGCCCAAGGATTCGAACACCGTGGCAAACAGGAAATTTGCGCTGAGCTTGACGAGATTGGCGTTGCTGGGCCTGTCGCCGAACTCGGTCGTGCCCTGCCCGACCGCGTCAAGAAGTGGCCTCACATCCTTCAGCGCGTCGGGCGTACCCGCGGCAATTACGAATAGCTGACCCTCGGCGGCGCGGTCAGGGCGGCCAAGGACCGTGGCAACCAGATAGCGCTGGCCGGCTGCTGCGTGCGCGGCTGCGAGCCGCTCGGAGAGATCGACGCTGATCGTACTCGATGAAATGTGGATCGCCCGACCAGGCAGGCTCTGGACGATTCCGTCCTTCCCCAGCGCGACCGCCTCGACCGCTTCGTCATTGGCCAGCATCGTGAAGACTATTTCGGCTTGGCAGGCATCGGCGACCGTCGCGGCAACGCTGGCTCCGTCACCAGCGAGCGCCTCAGCCCTGGCGCGAGTGCGGTTATAGGCAATGACGTCGTGGCCGGCGCGGATGAGGCTCTTGGCCATGCCGCTGCCCATATGACCGAGGCCGATGAATCCGACGCGCATGCGCATCTCCTGCGGTTTGATCAGTGCATTGGTCACTGGCTTCGAGAAGAACATGCCGCCCTGCGTGCGGCGCTGAATTCAAGCGAGGTGCGCTGTTCATGATGCGCTTCCGGGCTCGGCGGTTACCTATGGATTGTTCATCGAATGCGGAAATGGAATTTTTGAATGAGTGTGACATGCCGAAGCGATTGACTGCGCCGCATTACAACCGCGGCACAGGCGGCTGCGTTGGTTTCGGTCCGAAGGCGCGCTTGGTATCGCGCTGCGGCCGGCTGACGTTCGCTATGGCGCGCTGCCGAGCAAACTCCTTATTCGCCAGAGCCCGATATTGAGGGCTCGCTAGCGACGCCATGAACGCAACGAGGTCGTCGATCTCGGGCTCGGTCAGCGCCAGCGGCTGCATGTCGGTATCGAGCCACGGATTCTCGAGGCCGTCACCCTTGTTGTAATGATCGACCACATCCCAGAGCGTCAGTTGCGAACCGTCGTGGAAATAGGGGGCCGTGATCATCACGTTCCGTAGGCCCGGTGTCTTGAACGCAGCAGTGTCGGCGGGTTTTTTCGTGAGCAGGAACCGGCCAAGAACTGACAGGTCGCTGTTGATCGCTGCCGTGTCCACCTGCTGGAGCTGCCCTGAAACGATTTCGCGTTGTGCCCTTTGTGCAAGGGCAACAACATTATGCTTGATAATGCCGATTCCAATGTTGTGGAAATCATTGTCGATGAACAAAATCGGGTCTGGCGCCGTATCGGTCAGCGCGTGACAAAGGTGGCACCGTGCCTTGCCGTTGAACGATTTCCAGCCACGCTGTGCGGATAGGCTTATCGCTTTGCTGTCTCCGGCGATGAAATGATCGAATGGCGAATCGAACGACATCAGCGTTCGCTCATATGCGGCGATCGCGTTCACCAGGTCCTGCGCGTTCGGCGCATGTCGATAGGCGCTCATGAAGCCGCGCTGATAATCCCTGTCGCCCGCTATTCTCGATGCTGCCGCAGCCACGGTGGCCGAACCCATTTCGCAAGGGTTGGTGATGGGAAGCGCCGCCTGCAGCTCAAGCGTTGCGGCGCGGCCGTCCCAGAACTGGGTCTTGTTGTACATTGCATTGAGGACGGTGGGTGCATTGCGCTGTCCGACGCACCCCTTGATACCAATCGAGGTTGGTCGGCCATCGGTGAACGCGCGAACCGGATTGTGACATGATGCGCAGGAAACGGTCCCATCACCGGATAGGCGGCTCTCGAAGAACAGCTTCTTACCAAGGCCAATAGGCTCCGGGGCGGCACTGCCTCCAGGAATCGTCGACGCCGTAAGTGCCTGCGGCAATCCGACTTGCTGAAGCGAACGTGGTTCCGCGAACGATCCCGCCTCCGGCAACGGCGGCGCCTTGCCGGCAGCCAATGCCGGCGGAGGTCCAAAGCCGCTATCTCCCTGAGATGTCCGAAAGACCAGCAGCGCGACCAGGCCTCCGACGAGCAGGACCGCGGCGATAAGGACCTTGCGCATGGGACTCCTCCATGGGAGTGCAGCCGGAAATCCATACCTCGAAACTGAAGTCAGCGCTGCGGAAAAAGTAAGAAACAAACCTCCGCTTCGACCCAAAGCGGACATAACATCCGCTGTCGCTTTTGCGGCGCCGCCGCCCTGCCCTACCTCCATCCGCACCTGCGCGGCGTCCTGCTCCAGAGCGTCAGCGAATCGGTCGCCACCGCCGCCGACTGGTCCCGCCGCGAGCCGGTCTTCTTTCCCGACTGGGTGGAGAAAGTGGAGCAGGCGGTCGGGGCCTGATCCCCACGCGTCATCCCTGCCCTCGCCGCCATCCCCTCTATTCCGTCATCCCGGCGAAGGCCGGGATCTCAGGCAGGATAAACACGGCAGCTTTGCAAGGCGCTGGCTCGTGCCTCGGCGCGAACTCACCCTGAGATCCCGCCCTCGGCTTCGCCGAGGTTTATACTGAGCGCCGCCGCGGGCTGCGACGAAAGGCCGGGATGACGTGAAGTAGGGATAGGCCTCAAGCCCTGAGCTTGCCCTCGACCGCCGGATAGGCATCGACCCGCGCCGCGCAGTCCCGTCCCTCGCGGATCGCCCAGACGACGAGGGACTGGCCGCGGCGCATGTCGCCGCAGGCGAAGATGCGGGGGTTGGAACTCTGATTTTCCGATCGGAAGCGCGTTCGAGACGGCTGCCTGTGGCCGTTTGCTGACTGGCAGGTTTCATGACGCGAGGCCGTCCAGCGGTCGCTCGCAGGACGGCCGCGCCGAATTTTGAAGGGTCAGCGAGATCGGCCTATGGGTGAAGCTTTCGATGCCCTTTCCACCCGGGCGTTACGAACCCATCGCGGGAGCCCATCATGTTGAAAGCTACCGAAGACGAGATGGAGGAAGTTCGGGAATACTTCGAATGGCAGGCGCCGGACCTCGAGGTGGCATTCAAAGCGAGACTGGAAACTTGAGCTCATATGTTGTGATCAAAGGCAAGCGCCGCACGGCCGGCAGTCCTTTCGAGTCCCATCGTCAGAAATTTATGTTGCGCAATGATGATAGCGAACCGGCGGGGCGATAGCCGGGCGGCGGTTCGCTATCATACTCGATGATGATTACTTCGACGCGGTTTGGACAATCGTGCGTGCCGCTGTCCAGAGCACTCAAGCAGCACCCAGCCGTTTGGACAAAGGTTATTGGGCCGACTAAAAAGATTCACGCAATTGCGTCCGCAATTTCTCCGAATTGCCGTGCCAGGAAACCTGGTAACGGCCGTTGGCCAGCGCCATCACGTCGAAAGTGCCGTGTCCCTCGTTGATGTCCGTCGACCACAGGTCGATCCGGACCGGGCCGAGCGTTCCGTTGGGGGCGATCGCCCGCGACGCCAGCACGGTGACTTCGGCCGTTCGCTCGTTCCAGAACGCCCGGTAGGTCCCGTCGCTGAGCTTGATCAGCCGGATGCGTCCGTAATCGGTGCAGTTGGCGCAAACCGTCACCAGCGCCCCGAACGGGGCGCCGTCCACGTCGTAGCGCTGGAACTGATATCCGGTAGCGGGCTCGTACCGATTGCTGCCCACAGCAGGGCCAGTCCGGCGGGCACCGGGGCCGGGTCGAACTGCAGCACCTTGCCGCTCGTCGCATCGACCAGCGGACGCGGCCCCGGCCAGGACGAGACCGCTTGGGCATTGAACCTCTGCGCGGAAACGCCGCCACCCGTTCCATAGAACAGCATATAGGCGGTGTCGGTAATCCGCATGGTCTTCCACGCGTCGACGTCGACCGAAGGCTGCAAGGTCAGCACCTGGCCTTCGGGAACCGGAACGACGCCGCCGGAATAGGCTTGGTTGTAAACCTTCATGGTGCTCAGCGGCCGGTTCCAAAACACGACCGGGCCGGCAGGCAGGACAACCACCGACGGATTGGCGAGCACCGGCGCCGCATCGGCAAAGCTGGCCTGGATGGGCTTGCCCAGTTGCGGGAAGACATGCGTGGTCGAGAATATTTTGGTCTTCTGCCCCGGCATCGCTCCGATCGTCTGGAGCCAGGCCACGGTGTGGCTGCTGCCCGAGGCCGACGCGACGAGGTCGCTCGTCACGACCGATGCCCCGGCTACACTGAGTGCCAGTTCCGATCCGCTCGGCGCCCCGCTGGCGGTGACTTCGCGCTGCCAAACGCGAATCGTGCCCGCACGCTGCTCGATCCACTGCACCAGCCGCTGCGAGTCGGTCGCCACGCTGCTCACCGCAAAGGTCCGGCCGGTGGACAAAGTCGCGGCCGCTGGCATCGCCGCGGCGCGGACGGTGAGCGTGATGCGCGCCTCGGCGCTTGCCCCGTAGTTGTCGGTAATGCGGTAGCGCAGGGCCTTCGTTCCGGCCGTGCCGGGAGCGGTGAGGATGTACAGTTTCTGCCTGACAACCCTGGCGGAGATCCCGACCGGAGGATCAATCAGCGCGGGTACCAGCGTTGTCGGATCCTCGTCGCTGTCGTTGGCGAGCGCGGCTACCACCGCCCCGCCGCCCTCGAGCGCCTCCCCGCTGTCGTCGCGCGCGAGCGGCGGCACGTTGGTTGCTGCACCCAGACTGATTCGCGGCTTGGTCACCGCGTTGCGGTCCTTCACCGGAACGCCACTGGCCTTGAGCATGGCCAGCGCCTCCGCGGACGTGCGGCCGGCTTTGGCCGAGCGCAGCGCGACGATCGCGCCGGCGACATGCGGCGCGGCCTGCGAGGTACCCGACATGGTTCCCGGGCCCGCGGTGATCGCGTGGCCGGGGGCGAGCAATGTGAGAAAACTGGCGCTGTTGGAAAAGCAAGGTACCGAATCGGGCTGGAGGACCGGGTCGTTGCAGGTAGGCGAGTTCGTCGCCGGAATACGGGCATCGGTCGTCGCTCCGACCGAAATCGCTTCGGGAATGCAAGAGGGCCTCGCCAGCCCGTCCTTGCGCGCCTCGTTGCCGCTTGAAATCACGACCGCTATCCCGGCGTCGGTCAGCGTCTTGATCGCGGTACGCAAAGGATCGTTCGAACAAGGCGTCGTCGAAACGGGGCCCTGAATGCTAAGATTAACCGCGCCGACGCTGTAGGCAGCCTTGTTCTGGTTAACCCACGAAAGCGCGCCGATGATCGCCCCCTCGAGCGAAGATTCGTCCTGGAATATGTCAAGCGCGAGGATCTTGCTCTGCGGCGCAACGCGCGCGACGATCGCCGCCACGTTCGTCCCGTGCTTCGTACCCTGATCGGGCGCGCCGTCCTCGGGCGCAAAATCTTTAGCGAAAGACACGCGGCACGCCGGACCAGGCGCGCTGCACGCGCCGAATTCCGGGAATCGGTAATCCACACCCGAATCGAGCACCGCGACGCTGAAACCGTTTCCGGTGGCGCCTGCAGCGACCGCGCGCGGTTGGCCGATCAGCGGTAGGCTCTGCGCGACCGATTTGCTGAACACCCGTTCGCGGGTCACCGCACGAACCTCTGGCTCGCGACGCAGTTCGGCAAGCTGCTTCGCTGTCAGCCGCGTGACGTACATGTAGGGAAGCGTCGAAAAGATCGTTGCGGAGACGCCGCGTCGGGCCAGCTTCGCCACCAGGGCCTGCTGCGACGCGGCGAGAGCGGCACGGGCAGCGGGTTCGTCGCTTGTCGGAATGTTCAGCTCGACAATGTAGCCCAGCACCATCGCGGGCGTCGGCTTCGCCTGGAGCGTGCCCGCGGCCATGAACAACAGCAATGCCGCGAATATCCTGTCAACCAATGGCGGCCTTTCCATTCGGTCGGCCTGTTTCCCAGAGAGGATTCAGGCCTTCATCCAATTCCGTGTAGCGAGAATGCAGTGAAGGCTATCCTTTGTGCAAGGCCAATGTTCGCGATCTGTAATAGCCAGATATAATCATTTTATTTTGCAAATTTGGCTGCACCTTCCCAGGAAGGAGGCGCCACCAATCCTGAGCGGTCAAAGTAATTTCCACGCCACGCGAGGCCGGATGGGTCAATGGCGGCTTTCGCGCCTGTCCCATTGAGTAGTGGACAGGCTCCCACTACCGCCGCAGGCCGGAGATGAAGGGACGGCCCTTTCGCACGCGCGTCGCTCGACTCTGGACAGTCTGCTTCCGGCCGGCCTTCCCCATGTGCAGCCGCCCGACCGGGCGATCGGTCTTACGTCCGCTTATGACTGCAGCGTTCGCCGGCACCCACGCGAACTGCATCTAAGTCCCAAAGCCGGCCGTTCCCGCAGACCGGATGCCGAACATGAATGTACGGCAGCCCCCAGGGGCTGCGAAGTCGCGCGTTGTGAAAGGCAGGCTTCGGGAAAGGGCCAAAGCGAGATATCCGTTTGACCTTCTTGCCAGCCGCCTTCTTCGCCCACCATCCAAGCGGCGGATTGGGTCGTCACACCGACGCCAACGGCTGAATTCAGCCGGGAAAACGGTCCCCGAACATCGGCCTCCCGCTCTTCGATTCGGCCTCGGTTGCTTCGTCCTCGAGCACGTCCCAATGCTCGGCAAGGCGGCCGGCTTCGATCCTGACCACGTCGGCGGCTATCGATGCAATGGGACGGCCGTGGCCTGTGAAGCGACCGTAGACAATGACGTAATCGCCTTCAGCGACGATGAGCTGGTGTTCATAGTGCAGAGTAGCAGGCGAACTGCGGATGAGGTTGAACAAACCCTCCCGGCCCGGCTCAATGTGATTGCTGTGCTGGATGTAGGTGTCTGACCAGAAGCGGGCAGAGGCTTCATAGTCGCGCTTGTTGAACAACGTGTCGAACGCTTCCAGTACGAGCGCCTTATTCTGTTCGGGAGCGGTCTTGATCATTTCATTCTCCATGTCGCTGAGTCAGAGCTTCGAGCCGCCGTCGACCCGAACGGTGTCGCCGCTGATCCAGCGGGCATTGTCGGAGGCGAGGAAAGCGACGACATCGCCGACGTCGTCCGGTTGAGCGAGACGCTTCAGGGCCTGGACGCCGAGCGTGAAATCGCGTCCCGCGTCCGTCTTCGTGAAGCTCGACATGTCGGTCGCGACGGCGCCGGGCGCCACGGCATTGACGCGGATGCCGCGCTCGCCGAGCGCGGCGGCGAAGTGCTTCACCAGCGTGTCGATCGCGCCCTTGGTCGCCGAATAGGCCGCCAGCGTGCCGACAGCGGCATGGGCTCCGAGCGAAGACACAAGCACGATGCTGCTGCCCTTGCACATGATCGGCAACAGTTGCTGGACGAGGAAGAACGGAGCGCGGACGTTGACTGCGAAGAGCCTGTCAAAATCCTCGACCGTGGTCTCCTCGATGGTCGCCGACTTCGAAATTCCGGCATTGGCGACGAGGACGTCTAGCCTGTCGCCGACGATGGTCTGGACCTGACGAGCGAGCTTGTGCGCCCCGTCCGGCGCGGAAAAGTCGGCCGAAACAGCGCCGGCACGTCCGCCGGCCTTGGTGATCTCGGCGACGACGGCTTCGGCCTCCTTCACACCGCTGCTGTAATGGACGAGAACCTGCGCACCCATCCTGGCAAGGGCCAGCGCGCTGGCGCGGCCAATCCCGCGCGAGGCGCCGGTGACGAGAGCAGTCTTGCCGGAGAGATTGGTCATGATCTGGCTTCCTTTTGATTGGTCGTGGGAGGCCGCCCCCGTGTCATCTCAGCTTCACGAGCTAGTGCGCTGGCGGTCCGGTCTGAGCGATGGAACGCACGGCCTTCCCGCGATCCATGGCGCCGTGGGTGGTGATCACCGCATCGAGCAGCTCGCCCATCCCAGTGTCTCCCTGTTACCTTGAGGACGTCCGTCGCAGCCGCGGCCGGGGCCGCCTAAGCAGTTGCACTCGGGCGAGCCGACACGGTCTCGTACCAGCGCTTGAGCGCAACGCTGTCGTCGGGAATGGGCATGGCGAAGGCTTTCGTCGCGAAATCGACCGTGACCAATGTGGTGATATCCGCGGCGGAGAACCGATCTCCAGCCACGAACGCGACGTCCTTCAGCCGCGCCTCGAAATCGGTGTAGAAATTCGCCACCCGCTGCTTGCTGCGCTCGATCAGCGCCGGAATCTGCTCGTAGCCATCCGGACCGGCGATGGCGTGGCCTTTCAAGCCCGCGGCGGCGTTTCGCACTCCCTCCATGACGGGTGCAAACCCTTCCAGCTCCGCGCGCCGTTCCCACATGGTGATGAGTGCCTTCTCCTTCGGCGTCGCGCCGAGCAGCGGGACCTGGGGATAGGCCTCGTCAAGGTAGCGCATGATCGCGGGAACCTCGCCGATCGCAGTGCCGTCATCGAGCACGAGGGTCGGGACAACCGCGCGGGGATTGATGGCTCGATAGGCATCCGAAAACTGTTCCTTCGCGCCGAGATCGACGGGTGCCAATTCTATGTCGAGGCCCTTTTCGGCGATCAGGATTCGCACGCGGCGGGAATTGGGTGAGCCGCTGAAATGATAAAGTTTCAAGGGTCTTCTCCGCTCAGGTTTCATGGGCAAGATCCAGGTCGGCGCGCGCTCGGCTGGTGGCCGGGCCTCAGACCTGGCCGGCCCGGCTAGCCGCCCGGTCGCTCCTCGATGGCGTCCACACGGTCCGGATAGAAAGCGACGTGGCCCGTGATCGCGTCGACCGCGGCATAGGGCGCCTCATAGGACCAGACGGCGTTGACCGAACGCTCGCCCCCGAGGGGGATGCTGTAATAGGTGCAGTCACCCTTGTACGGGCAGTAGGTGGCGTGGTCCGTTCGCTCGAGCAGCGCGGTGTCCACGTCCTTGCGTGGAATATACTGGACCGGCGGGTAACTCGCCTCGCGAAGAGTCAATGCCACGCGCGTATCGGCGACAACATGTCCCGCGACCGTAACGACGACCCGATGCGCATTGGGCTCGATCGTGATCGGATGGTCTGGTCCCGGGATTCTGATGGTCTTCGGTTTCCGCGCCGCATTTTCGTTCATTGTCATGTGTATTCCCTTAGCTCAGCCGGGATTCGAATCAGCCGGCATCGCATCGGGTGCTGACTCATTGGGTAGGAGCGCCAGGGCTGCTTTCGCGCAGTCGACGTCATTCTGGACCGTGGGTGCCCCACTCAGTCCGATCGCGCCGACAACCTCTCCGTTCACCTTGATGGGAAACCCGCCTCCCCATGCGGCCACACGCGAAAGCGTGGGGATGCCGGCCAAAAGCGACGGATCACCCTGGATAAAGTTGAAAAATTCCTGCGTCGAAACGCCAAAAAGAGCTGTGTACGCCTTGTTCTGCGCCATCTGAATGCTGAGGATCGGCGCTCCATCCATCCGGCCAAAGGCCTTGAGATTGCCGCCGTCATCGACGATCGCCACGTTCTCGGCAACGCCAAGCTCCTTGGCTTTCGCCAACGCCGCATCCACCATTTTCTGTGCCAGCTCAAAAGAAATGCTGAGTTTCTTCATCACGTTAGCCATTGGGCTTCCTTCCCTTGCGCAATCCCGGTCGCGCGCGAACAGGGTCAGTTCGCGCTGTGTCCGCCGTCGACGCTGAGAATCTCGCCGGTGATGAACCGGGCTTCGTCCGATGCGATGAAGACGATGCCGTCGGCGACTTCCTCGGAGAGGCCGAGGCGACCCAGCGGAACTTCCGCCATCAGGGCCGCCTTGTTCTCCGCCGTGCCGGTGAAGCGGGTCAGCATGCCGGTGTCCGTTGGGCCTGGCGAGACCGCGTTCACCCGAATTCCCGACCTGGCGACCTCGAGCGCCACCGATTTGGTGAGTCCTTCGACAGCGTGTTTGGCGGCGACATAGATCGAGGCATAGGCCGCGCCCTTGTGTCCGTAGGTCGATGAAATATTGATGATGCTGCCGCTCCCCTGGGCCTGCATGGCGCGCACTTCGTGCTTCATGCTCAGGACCACGCCCAGAACGTTGGTCTCGAACGTCGCGGCAAAGCTTTCCGCGGTCTGGTCCGTGATCGGGCCGACCGCACCTTCGGTGGCGGCGTTGTTCACCGCGACGTCGAGACGCCCAAACCGCGCGACGGTCTCGTCGACCATATTGCGGATGTCATCCTCCCTGCGAACGTCGGCGTTGATGAACTCGGCTTCCGAGCCGAAAGCGCGCAACTCCTCGGCGAGCGCCTTGCCGGCTTCATCACGCCGGCCGGCAACGACCACCGTCGCGCCTTTCCTGGCAAAGGCGACGGCGGCGGCGCGCCCGATGCCGGTCAGCCCGCCGGTGATCAGGACAACTCGAGTGGTCATGGCTCCAGTCCTTCAAGGTAGGGCCCCGCGCCGGACAGGAGCCCGACCCTGGCCAAGCGACAGATCGGCTTACGTCTTGAATCTAGGTTCTGCTGGCGCCGTGGAAAAAGACTTTGTAGGTCGGGCTTCATACCTCCGAGGCATGGGACGCTCATGGAGCTAAGACATCTCCGTTATTTCGTCGCCGTCGCCGAGGAGGGCAGCCTGACGCTCGCGGCGGAAAAAAGGCTGCACACTGCGCAGCCTTCCCTCAGCCGGCAAATACGCGATCTCGAATATGAGGTGGGCGTCCAGTTGATGAGCCGCAGCGTGCACGGCATCGAATTGACTGCTGCAGGCAAAGCTTTTCTCGACCATGCCCGGTTGGCGCTGGCGCAGGTCGATGCCGCGGTGCAAGCGGCGCGTAAAGCCGCACAACCTGCCAGGGAGACGTTCGCCATCGGCTTCCAAACCGGTCACGAGATCAACTGGCTGCCGCGGGCCATGCATGTCCTGCGCGACGAGATGAAGAACATCCGCGTCACGATCTCGAGCGACTATTCGCCGGACCTCGCCGAGGGGCTTGTCCGCGGCCAGCTCGATGTGGCTTTCATGCGTCGCGAACCGGCATTTGACCTGTGTTACCAAGTGGTGGACAGCGAGCCGCTGATCGTCCTGATGCCGAGCGACCATCACCTCACCAGCCGCGAAGCGATTCATCCCCGGGAATTCGTCGGCGAGATATTCATTGCCGGTTCGAGACACCCGCACACCCACGCACATACAAAGGCCTCGGTGCTGGGCGGTGTGACCGAGGACTATCTGCGCCGCTGCGGACTCGACGTAAAAATCGATCATGGGGTGGACAACATGGCGATGGCCATCTCCCTGGTCGCGTCCACGCGCGGGTTGGCGCTGATGCCCGCTTATGCGAAGAATTTGTTGCCGTGGTCCGTGGTCAGCCGTCCGCTGGAGGGCGAAGCGCCGGTGATCGATCTGGTTATCGGCTATAGCAAAGCGAATGCATCGCCGACCCTGAAGCTGTTCCTTGCAAGGGCGGACGAACTGGTCGTCCGCCTATCGGAGGGGCGGGACAATCGCACGGAAGGCAGCGCGGGCGATGTGCGTTGAACGGAGCTGAAGCCGAGCCTCCTCGCCAAAGGCGTCCGCTTCCGGCATCTTCGGCGGAAGCCCTGAATGTCCGAGATCGGCCGCGAAGCCGACATGGTGCTGGTTACGCCCTGAGCTTGCCCTCGACCGCCAGATAAGCGTCGACCCGCGCGGCGCAGTCCCTGCCCTCGCGGATCGCCCAGACGACGAGCGACTGGCCGCGGCGCATGTCGCCGCAGGCGAAGATGCGGGGGTTGGAGGTCTGATAGTCGCCGAAGGCGGCGCCGACATTGCCCTGCGGGGTCAGCGCCACGCCCGAATCGTCCACCGCGCCTTCCCGGCGCGGCCCGGTGAAGCCCATGGCGAGGAGGACGAGATCGGCCTTGATCTCGAAGTCGGTGCCCGGGACCGGCTGGACGACAAGCCTGCCGTCGGCCGCCGCCGCCATTTCGGCGCGGGCGCAGCGTATCGCGGTCACCGCGCCGCCCGCCCCCACCAGTTCGGTGGTGACGACGGAGAATTCGCGCTCCGCGCCTTCCTCCTGCGACGAGGAGGTGCGCAGCTTCAGCGGCCAGTTCGGCCAGGTCAGCGCCTTGTTCTCGCGCAAAGGCGGCTGCGGCATGATCTCGAGCTGGGTGACCGAGAGCGCGTCCTGGCGGTGCGAGGTGCCGATGCAGTCGGAGCCGGTATCGCCGCCGCCGATGACGATGACATGCTTGCCGGCGGCCGAGATAATCCCCTCCGGCGCCGCTTTCTCCTCGGCATCGCCGGCATTGCGCCGGTTCTGCTGGACGAGGAAATCCATCGCGAAATGGACGCCGTCCAGATCGCGGCCCGGCACCGGCAGGTCGCGCGGCAGCTCGGCGCCGCCGGCGAGGACGAGGATGTCGTAATCGTCCATCAGCCGCTCGACCGTGACGTCGACGCCGACATGGATGCCGGTGCGGAAGATGACCCCCTCGATCTCCATCTGGTGGACGCGGCGGTCGATCGAGTCCTTCTCCAGCTTGAAGTCGGGGATGCCGTAGCGGAGCAGCCCGCCGATCCGGTCGCTCTTCTCGAACACGGTCGGCGCATGGCCGGCGCGGGCGAGCTGCTGGGCGCAGGCGAGGCCGGCCGGGCCCGAGCCGACGATCGCGATGCGGCGGCCGGTGCCGCGGCGGGCGGATTGCGGCCGCACCCAGCCTTCGCGCCAGCCCTTGTCGGCGATCTCGCGCTCGATCGATTTGATCGTCACCGGCACGTCGGCGAGGTTCAAGGTGCAGGCCGCCTCGCACGGCGCCGGGCAGATGCGGCCGGTGAATTCGGGGAAATTGTTGGTCTGGTGCAGCCGCTCCAGCGCCGCCTCCCAATCCTGGCGGTAGACGAGGTCGTTCCAGTCCGGGATCAGATTGTTCACCGGGCAGCCGGAATGGCAGAAGGGGATGCCGCAATCCATGCAGCGCGCCGCCTGGCCGCCGACCTGCTCGTCGCCGGGATCGCGCAGGAACTCGCCCCAGCTCTTCACCCGCTCGCGCACCGGCGCGGCGTCGCGGTCGCGGCGCTCGATCTCGAGGAATCCGGTCGGCTTACCCATGAACTCGACTCCAGCGCGTCATTCGGCCGCCACCGTGATCGGATCGGCCTCCTCCTCCATGGCGAGCTCGTCCATGGCGAGGAGGGCGCGGCGATATTCGGGCGGCACGATCTTGACGAAATGCGCGCAGGTGTTCGGCCAGTCGCGCAGCAGCTCCGCGGCGCGGGCGCTGCCGGTGGCGTCCAGATGGCGCTCGATCAGCAATCGCAGCCGCTCGGCATCGTAGCGCAAGGGATGGCCCATGCCGTTGTCGTGGACGCTTGCCGCCTGCGGGCGCGGCGCGCCGTCGCCGCAGGACGAGCCCGGCGGCGGGATGCGCTCGATCTCGACCCCGGCGCGGGCGCATTGCGCCGCCAGCTTTTCGCCGCTGTCCCAGACATAGGCGATGCCGCCCGACATGCCGGCGGCGAAGTTGCGCCCGACCGGGCCGAGCAGGAGGACGACGCCGCCGGTCATATATTCGCAGGCATGGTCGCCGGCGCCCTCGGCGACGGCGACCGCGCCCGAATTGCGGACCGCGAAACGCTCGCCGGCGACGCCGCCGAAATAGGCCTCGCCGGCGATGGCGCCGTAGAGGACGGTGTTGCCGACGATAATGTTGGCGCCGGCGTCGCGGCGCGCCTCCGGCGGCTGGCGGACGGCGATCCTGCCGCCCGACAGGCCCTTGCCGACATAATCATTGGCATCGCCGGTCAGCTCCAGGGTCACGCCATGGGCGAGAAAGGCGCCGAAGCTCTGCCCGGCCGTGCCGCGGAGGCGAATGGTGATGCTGTCCGGCTTCAGCCCTTCATGGCCGTGGCGCCGGGCCACTTCGCCCGACAGCATCGTGCCGACGGTGCGATGGACGTTGCGCACGTCGCGCTCGATCAGCACCGGCGCGCCGCCGGCGAGGGCCGGGCCGGCGGCCTCGATCAGATCGCGGTCGAACACCTTGTGGAGACCGTGGCTCTGCCGCTCGCTGTTCCAGCGCGCCACCTTCGCGTCGGTCTTGCCGACATGGAGGAGCCGGCCGAGATCGACGCCCTTGGCCTTCCAATGCTCGACCGCCGGCTTGACGTCGAGCAGCTCCGGCCGGCCGATCATCTGCTCCAGCCGCTTGACGCCGAGCGAGGCCATGATCGCCCGCAGCTCCTCGGCGACGAAGAAGAAATAGTTGATCACATGCTCGGGCTGGCCGGTGAAGCGCTTCCGCAGCAGCGGATCCTGGGTGGCGACGCCGACCGGGCAGGTATTGAGGTGGCATTTGCGCATCATGATGCAGCCGGCGGCGATCAGGGGCGCGGTGGCGAAGCCGAACTCGTCGGCGCCGAGCGCGGCGGCGACGGCGACGTCGCGGCCGGTGCGCAGGCCGCCATCGGCCTGGACGCAGATGCGGCTCCTCAGCCCGTTCAGCACCAGGGTCTGCTGGGTCTCGGCGAGGCCGATCTCCCAGGGCAGGCCGGCATGGGTCAGCGAGGTGAGCGGCGAGGCGCCGGTGCCGCCCTCGAAGCCGGAGATGGTGACATGGTCGGCCATCGCCTTGGCGACGCCGGCGGCGACGGTGCCGACGCCGACCTCGGACACCAGTTTCACCGAGATCCGCGCGGCTTCGTTGATGTTCTTGAGATCGTGGATGAGCTGGGCGAGATCCTCGATCGAATAGATGTCATGGTGCGGCGGCGGCGAGATCAGGCCGACGCCGGGGGTCGAGTGGCGGACTGCGGCGATATGGCGGTCGACCTTGTGGCCGGGCAGCTGGCCGCCCTCGCCGGGCTTGGCGCCCTGGGCGATCTTGATCTGGAGGTCGTCGGCATTGACCAGATATTCGGCGGTCACCCCGAACCGGCCCGACGCGACCTGCTTGATCTTCGAGCGCATCGAATCGCCATTGGCGAGCGGCTTGAAGCGGTCCCTCTCCTCGCCGCCCTCGCCGGTGTTCGAGCGGCCGCCGATCCGGTTCATCGCCACCGCCAAAGTGGTATGCGCCTCGCGGCTGATCGAGCCGAAGCTCATCGCGCCGGTGGCGAAGCGCTTGACGATCTCGGTGGCCGGCTCGACCTGGTCGAGCGGCACCGGCGGGCCGAGCGGGCGCAGCTCGACCAGGCCGCGGATGGTCAGCAGCCGCCGGCTGCGCTCGTTGATCGCATCGGCGAAATTCTTGTACTTTTCCGGGATCTCGCCGCGCACCGCATGCTGCAGATCGGCGACCGTGTCCGGCGTCCAGGCATGCTCCTCGCCGCCGATCCGCCAGGCATAGGCGCCGCCGAGCGGCAGCGTCTCCGGCCCGGATCTGGCATAGGCTTCGCGGTGCCGCCGCGCCGCTTCCTCGGCGATCTCCTCCAGCCCGACGCCCTCGATCGGCGTCGCCGTGCCGGTGAAATATTTCTTCACGAGGCAGCTCGACAGGCCGAGCGCGTCGAAGATCTGGGCGCCGCAATAGCTCTGATAGGTGGAGATGCCCATCTTCGACATCACCTTCATCAGCCCCTTGCCGGCGGCCTTGATGTAGTTGCGGCGCACCTCCTCCGGCGAGGCGGGCACCTCCCCCTTCCGCGCCAGGGCGTCGAGCGTCTCGAAGGCGAGATAGGGGTTGATCGCCTCGGCGCCGAAGCCGGCGAGGACGCAGAAATGGTGGACCTCGCGTGCCTCGCCGGTCTCGACGACGAGGCCGGTCTGCATCCTCAGCCCCTGGCGGATGAGGTGGTGGTGGACGGCGCCGGTGGCGAGCGCGGCCGGGATCGGCACCCGGTCCGGCCCGGCGGCGCGGTCGGAGAGGATGAGGACGTTGCTGTCGGCGAGCACCGCCTCGGTCGCTTCCCAGCAGAGCCGCTGCAGCGCCGCCTCGAGCGCCTGGCCGTGACCGCCGACCGGCCAGGTGGCGTCGAGCGTGCGGGTGCGGAAGGCGCCGTCGAGCACGTCCTGGATCGAGCGGATCTTCTCCAGATCCTCGTCGGTGAGGATCGGCTGCGAGACTTCGAGGCGCTTGTGGGTGCCGGCATGGTGGCCGAGCAGGTTCGGCCGCGGCCCGATCATCGAGACCAGCGACATCACCATCGCCTCGCGGATCGGATCGATCGGCGGGTTGGTGACCTGGGCGAAATTCTGCTTGAAATAATCGTAGAGCAATTTCGGCCGCTGCGAGAGCACCGCGATCGGCGTGTCGGTGCCCATCGAGCCGACCGGATCGTCGCCCATCCGCGCCATCGGCGCGAGGAACAGCTTCAGATCCTCCTCGCTATAGCCGAACGCCTTCTGGATATGGCCGAGCTCGCCCTCGGCGCGGTCGGGCCGGCGGCCGGTGATGGCGGGCGGAAGCTCCTCCAGCTTGAACTGGGTCTCGTTCAGCCAGTCGCCATAAGGCTGGGCGCCGGCGAGCCGCGCCTTGATCTCCTCATCCTCGACGATCCGCCCTTCCTCCAGGTCGATGAGCAGCATCCGGCCCGGCTGGAGCCGCCATTTGCGGAGGATCCTCTCCTCCGGGATCGGCAGCACGCCGCTCTCCGAGGCGAGGATCACCCGGTCGTCGTCGGTGACGGTGAAGCGGGCGGGGCGCAGGCCGTTGCGGTCGAGCGTCGCGCCGATCTGGCGGCCGTCGGTGAAGGCGATGGCGGCGGGGCCGTCCCACGGCTCCATCAGCGCGGCATGATATTCGTAGAAGGCGCGCCGTTCGGGGTCCATCTCGGTATTGCCGGCCCAGGCTTCCGGGATCAGCAGCATCACCGCATGCGGCAGCGAATAGCCGCCGGCGACGAGCAGTTCGAGCGCATTGTCGAGGCTCGCCGTATCCGACTGGCCGTGCGGGATGAGCGGCCACATCTTGTCGAGATCCGCCCCGAGCAGCGGCGATTCGAGCGTGCGGCGCCGCGCGTTCATCCAGTTCACGTTGCCGCGCACCGTGTTGATCTCGCCGTTATGGGCGATGAAGCGGAACGGGTGGGCGAGCTTCCACGACGGGAAGGTGTTGGTCGAGAAACGCTGGTGGACCAGGGCCAGAGCGGATTTGGTCAGCGGGTTGGCGAGGTCGCGATAGAAGCCGCCGACCTGGGTCGCCAGCAGCAGCCCCTTGTAGATCAGGGTGCGGCTCGAGAAGGACGGGATGTAGAACTCGGCGAGGCCGGGAAGATGGCTCTTCTCGGCAAGCTCGTTCAGCGGATTCTGGGTCTGCTTGCGGATGGTGAGCAATTTGCGCTCGAACGCATCCTGGTCCCGCACCCGCTCGCCGCGGGCGACGATCGCCTGGCGGATCACCGGCATGGCGGCGGCGATGGTCGGGCTCATGCCCGTGGGGTCGACCGGCACGTCGCGCCAGCCGAGCAGGATCTGGCCCTCGACCTCGACATAGCGTTCGAGCCGGGCGATCGCCGCTTCCCGGCTCTCGGCGTCGCGCGGCAGGAAGCACATCGCCACCGCATAATCGCCCGGCGGCGGCAGCGAGACGCCATTGCCCTCGGCCCAGTGGCGGAACAGCTCGTCCGGGATCTGGATCAGGCAGCCGGCGCCGTCGCCGATCAGGGGATCGGCGCCGACCGCGCCCCGATGGTCGAGATTGGCGAGGATCTGCAGCCCGTCGCGGATGATCTCGTTCGAGCGCACGCCCTTGATGTTGGCGATGAAGCCGAGCCCGCACGCATCCTTCTCGTTGCGCGGGTCGTAAAGACCCTGGGCGGGAGGGGGTCCGCCGGTCATATGCCGGTCCGAAGCTCATAGGCGCGGATCGCCGGCTCGCGGGCCAGGGTCAGCGCGATCTCGTCATGTCCGGCCATCAGGCATTCGCGGCGGAAGGCGTCCATCTCGAAATAATAGAGGTCTCCGGCCGGCGATGCGACCGTCATTCCGTGCAGGTCGACGACAAGCGCATGTTCCCGCGCGACATCGAGCAGCCGGTCGACCGCGCGCTGCGGCAGCACGACGGCGGCGATGCCGTTGCGGAAGGCGTTGCCGGCGAAGATGTCGGAGAAGCCCGGCGCGATCACCGCTTCGATGCCCATGTCGGCGAGCGCCCAGGCGGCATGCTCGCGGCTCGAGCCGCAGCCGAAATTATCGCCGGCGATGAGGATCGGCGCGCCGGCGAAAGCGGGGTCGCCGAAGACGTTGCCCGGCTCGGCGCGCACCGTCTCGAAGGCGTGGCGGCCGAGGCCGATGCGGCTGATCGTCTTCAGGTGGCGCGCGGCGATGATGACGTCGGTGTCGACGTTGCGGCGGCCGAACGGGAAGGCGCGGCCCGCGATGCGCGTCACCGCCTTCATGACCGGACCAGCTCCCGGACGTCGGCGAGACGGCCGGTCACCGCCGCGGCGGCGGCCATCGCCGGCGAGACCAGATGGGTGCGCGCGCCCGGCCCCTGGCGGCCGACGAAATTGCGGTTGGAGGTGGAGGCGCAGCGCCCCTGCGGCGGCACCTTGTCGGGGTTCATCGCCAGGCACATCGAGCAGCCCGGCTCGCGCCAGTCGAAGCCCGCCTCGGTGAAGATGCGGTCCAGCCCTTCGGCCTCGGCCTGGCGCTTGACCAGGCCGGAGCCCGGCACGACCAAAGCCTGCTTGATCGAGGCGCTGATCCTGCGGCCGCGGACGACGTCCGCCGCCTGGCGCAGATCCTCGATCCGGCTGTTGGTGCAGCTTCCGATGAAGATATGCTCGACGGTGACGTCCTGCAGCTTCTGGCCGGGGACGAGGCCCATATAATCGAGCGCCTTGCGCGCCGCCGCCCGGCGAGCGGGATCGGCGAAGCTGTCCGGCTCGGGGACGAAGCCGGTGATCGGCGCGACGTCCTCGGGGCTGGTGCCCCAGCTGACGGTCGGCGCCACCTCGCCGGCGTCGAAGCGGAGGCTGCGGTCGAAGCGCGCGCCCTCGTCGGTCGCGAGCGCCGTCCAGGCGGCGACGGCCCGCTCCCAGGCCTCGCCCTGCGGCGCCATCGGCCGGCCCTTCAGATAGGAGAAGGTCTTGTCGTCCGGCGCGAACAGGCCGGAGCGGGCGCCCGCCTCGATCGACATGTTGGCGATTGTGAGCCGCCCCTCGACGCTCATCGAGGCGAAGGCCCCGCCGCGATATTCGATGACGTGGCCGGTGCCGCCGCCGGTGCCGATCCGGCCGATGATGTCGAGGATCAGATCCTTGGGCGCGACGCCGAAGCCG
>JAXDOV010000045.1:0-25036 GCA_034668705.1 Sphingomonadales bacterium | reverse complement strand
CCTAAGGCCTTCATCACTCACGCGGCATTGCTGGATCAGGCTTTCGCCCATTGTCCAATATTCCCCACTGCTGCCTCCCGTAGGAGTCTGGGCCGTGTCTCAGTCCCAGTGTGGCTGATCATCCTCTCAGACCAGCTAAGGATCGTCGCCTTGGTAGGCTTTTACCCCACCAACTAGCTAATCCTACGCGGGCTCATCCCTAGGCGATAAATCTTTGGACTTACGTCATTATCCGGTATTAGCTCAAGTTTCCCTGAGTTATTCCGAACCTAAGGGCAGATTCCCACGCGTTACGCACCCGTGCGCCACTAGACCCGAAGGTCTCGTTCGACTTGCATGTGTTAGGCATGCCGCCAGCGTTCGTTCTGAGCCAGAATCAAACTCTCAAGTTGATGTTCGACAACCACTTCGGGGAAAACCGAAGAGGAAGCCGGCATCTCCGGG
Organism: Sphingomonadales bacterium; assembly: GCA_034668705.1. Lineage (GTDB taxonomy): Bacteria > Pseudomonadota > Alphaproteobacteria > Sphingomonadales > Sphingomonadaceae > Allosphingosinicella. Next base: position 24,592 of record JAXDOV010000045.1, on the reverse strand, counting down.
AGCCGTTCCTGCACTTCACATATACTGTGGATATGTAACGAGACATGAGGCCTCCCATCAAGGCAAAGCCCTGACGGGGGACCCTTTGGAACGGCTGATTTTTACCGAACGACGACACCCAGAGGTTGTCGCCGACCGGGGCCGCCGCCCACATGTCCCTTCATCTAAACCGACAATGTCAAAGAGCCGACGCGCCTCCCCTCCCCTGATCCGGGGCAACCGGGTTACCGATTGAGAAGACGCGAACGGGGATGGGCAAAAACCGTGCCCCGCTGGTGGAGGGCCATATATGGGCGGCAAAACCGCCCGTCAATGGCTTTTTTCAGCGATTTTCTCCGCCGCGCCGACCGCCGGACGAGCCGGCGACGATGGACGGGGAAGGCGCTGAAAAGGATCCGGCCGAGAAGGGCCGCACCCCGTAAGGACCAAGATAAGCCGCCGAAGCGGCCTTTCAAGGCCCCGAAGAGCTGATTTTCAAAGATTCACCAGCAGGTTAGCAGCGCCGAAAAGCGCGCCATCCCGCCGGCGAGGGGGTCATCTAGAAAGGTCGGACCGGCCTTGCAACCCCTTCATGCCGGATTCTTTACCGCTTCATCCTAAGGATCGGGTTAACCCTCGCCGTCTATGCCGGCGGGGAGCGAAGGACGGACCGGCAGGCAGTGACGGCGGCGGAAAAAATCGAGGCGGCGGAGGAGATCGCCCTCACCCATCGGGTGCGGGGCGCCATGCTGTGGCGCTCGGGCAGCCAGATCGCGGCGCAGCTCGTCACCTGGACGGCGACCTTCCTCGTCATCCGCCTGCTCAACCCGTCCGATTACGGCCTGTTCGCGATGACCCAGGTCGTGCTGATGTTCCTCAGCCTGATGAACGGCTACGGCTTCGCCAACGCCCTCGTGCGCAGCGAGCGGGTGACGCCGCTCGAGATCAGGCAGATGTTCGGGCTGCTCCTCCTGCTGAACGGCGCGCTGGCGCTGGGGCAGATCCTGCTGGCGCCGCTCGCCGCCGCCTATTTCCGCCAGCCGATGGTCGCGACCCTGCTCCGCGCCCAGGCCCTGCTCTACGTCGCCACGCCCTTCATCGCCCTGCCGCAGGCCCTGCTCAGCCGCCGCATCCATTTCCGCGGCCAGGCGCTGGTGGCCTTGGTCTCGGCCTTGCTCAGCGCGGCGACGGCGCTTGGCTGCGCCGCGGCGGGCTGGGGCGTCTGGACCCTGGTGGCCGCGCCTTTGGTCCTGTTCTGGACCCAGGCGATCGGCCTCACCGCCATCGCCCGCTCCCTGGTCTGGCCGAGCTTCCGCTTCAAGGGCGCCGGCCACCATATCCGCTACGGCGGCGCGATGGTCGCCATCCAGTGCTTCTGGTTCATCCAGAGCCAGTCGGACGTGTTCATTGCCGGGCGGCTGGTGGCGCCGCACCAGCTCGGCCTCTACACGACCTCCTTGTTCCTGACCCAGATCCTCGCCGGCAAGTTCGTGCCGCCGATCAACGAAGTGTCGTTCGCCGCTTATGCCCGGCTCCAGGACCGCCGCGACGCCGTCGCCGCGGCCTTCCTGAGGACGGTGCGGCTGGTGATGCTGATCGCCTTGCCTTTCTATTTCGGGCTGGCGATCGTCGCCGAGCCGGTGGTGCTGACGGTGCTCGGCCGCAAATGGGCGGAGACGGTGCCGCTGGTGCGCACCCTCGCCATGGCGATGCCGTTCCTCACCCTCCAGATCCTGTTCGCACCGGCGACCAACGGCCTCGGCCGGCCGCGGGCCGCCTTGCGGGTGGCGATGGCGGGGGCGGCGATCATGCCCGCCGCCTTCCTGATCGGCAGCCGCTTCGGCACGATCGGCCTCGCCCGCGCCTGGCTGTTCGGATTTCCCTTGCTGGCGGCGGCGACGGCGGCGCTGTCGCTGCCGGTGATCGGCGCCAAGCCGGCCGGCCTCGCCCGCGCCATCGCCCCGGGCCTGCTCGCCAGCGCGGCGATGGCGGCGGCGGTGGCAATGCTAGATTCGGCGCTTCCGGTCCTGCCGGCGCCGGTCCGGCTCGCCATCCTCGCCCCCGCGGGAGTCGCCGTCTATGCCGTGCTTCTCTTCGCCTTCGCCCGACCGCTGGTCGGGGAAGTGATCGGCCTGGCACTCGGAAGGTCTGCGGCCGCTCCGGCTTGAGCTTGTCTTGATCAGCGATTTATCTTCGCGGCGCCATCGGACCAGTGGCGCGAGTCGCTGCACACGAAGCGCTCCGCGATCCGCCCGAAGCGCGGCGAACCATCGGCGTTGCCCCATCCTGCCAGCTTGCCGTCGCGGTAATCGATCGTGCAGCGTGTGCCGACAGCCGGCAGGGTCTGGCCGGCACTCATATAGAGGATAAAGTAGCTTCGCTTCTCGTGCTCCGAAGTCGTTCCCGCCACTTCAGCGAAGATCGCCAATATGCCGGATCCGATCTTGGGGTCGACAACAGTCTCAACAGCGATGTCATCCGTGTGAAGCGGTCCCCACGCCCATGTCGACTCCGCCGCCCCAATGAGCGGCGTCAAGCTACACAAGGCCAGCGCCCGAACGCCTCGGCCTACTGATCCAGGTCGGGCCATCACGCGCTCTGGATGTAGCTGCGCATCGCCTCGGCTTCGTCCTCGATCCGCTGGATCCGATAGGCGACGAGGTCGCCGATCGAGACGAGGCCGGTCAGGCGCCCATTCTCGACCACCGGCAGGTGGCGGATGCGGCGCTGGGTCATCTGCGACAAAGCGGCAAGCACCGGCATCGACGGTTCGGCGGTGATGGCGGGCGAGGTCATCACCCGGCCGACCGGCCAATCGAGGATGTCGGCGCCGTCGCTCTTCAGGCAGTAGATCACGTCGCGCTCGGACAATATGCCGGCGACGCGGCCCTCCTCGGTCACCGGCAGGGCGCCGATCCGGCGTTCGGCGAGCATGGCGACGGCGTCGCGCACGGTCGCGGCGGCGGCAATACTGAGAACCTCCCGGCCCTTGCGGTCGAGGATGGCGGATATGGTCACCGATCCGGCTCCCTTTTTTTTTGCCCGACTCGACTTGAATGATCCCATGGCCGCAGCCCAAATGGAAGCCATGCCCGAACACGATCCGATCCCCACCTCGCGGGACCCCCGCCAGCTCGAGCGCGCGCACCGCGCGTGGCTCCGTTACAAGGCGATGATGCGCTGGATGGCGCTTGCCGCCGTCGGCGCGGTGATCGCCGCCCTGGTCTTCCTCAAGGCGACCGGAACCCCGATGCCGCTCCACATGGTGATCGCGACCAGCCTCGGCGTCGGCCTGTCGGTCCTGCTCGGCACCGCGCTGATGGGCCTCATCTTCCTCAGCGATTCGGGCGGCCATGACGAGGCCGCCTCGGGCCGGAACGACCAACCGTGACCGGCAAAAGGGGGGAGCCGATCCTGCGGGTGGTGCCGCGGCCGGGCGACATCAACGCCAACGGCCATATTTTCGGCGGCTGGGTGCTCAGCCAGATGGACATCGCCGCCGGTATCGTCGCCTCGCGCGAGGCGGACGGACATGTCGCGACGGTGGCGATCGAGGCGATGGAGTTCATCGCGCCGATCCTGCTCCACGATCTGATCTCGGTCTATGCCCGGGTCGAACGGATCGGGCGCACCTCGATCGCCATCCGCATCGAGGTGATCGCCAGCCGCGACCGCGGCGCCCGCGAGGTCAAGGTCACCGAAGGCCTGTTCACCTTCGTCGCCCTGGACGAGGAGCACCGGCCGCGGCCGGTGAGGCGGGCCTAGGGCATTGCGCGACAAGGAGGGGACCGGCTTTTCGCAACGAGCAAGGCGGCAACAAGGACTTCTGGAGCAGTGGGCGATTCAATCTCATCGCCCTAGCTGCCTCCATCCCCGTCGGCGCTGTCATCACCGGCTCGGCGGACCGGCCGCCGCTCGAGCGTGTAGACGAGCCGCACCGTGCCGTTGGCGGGCATGTGCGCAAGCCATAGCGAGCGTCCATTCTTCCGCCCGAGCTTACGGCTCGGCTTGATAAGCCGGTAGGCCTCCTCGTCGAGGTTGAACTTGATCTCGATATCGGCCGCCGAGGCCTTGGCGTTGGAGATCACGATCTCGTGCCTGTGCGGCTTGTCGCGGTCGTTGGCGTGCCCCGTCTTGCCGTCCGCTTCCGGCAGAAGGCGGTGCCGGATGGAGACGTCGGGACTCTCGCCGACCAATATCTCGAGATCCTCTCCGACCGAGGTATCCTGAATGGCGGCTTCGCCGACCAGCATCGGACGGCCGCCTGCCTGCTCGAACACGCCGACCGCCCCCGACGGCAGCGGTCGCCCGAGCCCGCGCGCTTCGACATTCCTGGTTCTGAACAAGATGGCGGCGCTCCTGGGGTCGGCATCTTCGTCGTCCTCGTAGACGGCGTCGACGAAGGCTCCATAGAGACGCTCGAAGCGGACATGCTCCAGGTGCAGCAGCGCGACCTGCTTCTGGGCATTGGCGGCCACCGTGACCGGAATCGGGATGCGATAAAGCTTGAGGTCGCCCAGGCCCTCGAGTTCGGCGGTCACGACCGTGACAGGCGCGCTGGACGCGAGATTCATCCGGGACATGCGTGAACCGGTGATCACGATGGACTCGTCGGCCATGTCATATTCGCCGGGCGGCGGAGCAGGCGGCGAACTCCGGTAGGGAAGGTCGCTCGTCGTGCCCGCCGGCCAGCAGTGGAGATTGATTTCGGGCGAGACCGGCCGGGCACCCTCATCCCCCTCTCCATCCACGCGATTCGGTCTGCCCGCGACTACTTGGGCGCCTGCATCGATGAAGCTCTCGTCATTGGCATTGGCCAGGGTCAGCCACGCGAAGAGATCGAGGGTGCGGCCGTCCGGGGCGATGTTCGCCACATAATTGGCCCGCCAGTCGAACTGCCCGGCAAGGTAGGAAAGCTGCAGAATTGCCGAAACCGGGGCATCGCTGCTGGTCGTGACCGCGAGCGTCGGTTTCGCGGAAAGGCCGGATGGCGCCTCATCGTAGACCAAAGTCTCGGGGAGCCCGCTGCACCGCAGGGCCTCGATACCCTGCGCGGTGTGGAGGACGATGCCATCCGGGCCCGAGCGGATGATCGCCTCGCTTTCGGCGACTCTCCCCGTCGCCCGGCTTGTCCGCCGGATATGGACCTGCCGCCCGAGCGAGGCGTCGACCAGGGCGCCGGCCGAGAGCAGGCGCGCGTCGTGATTCTTCTCCGCCACCGCGCGCGGCAGTCCGCGGATGATCGCGCTGACCGGCAATATGCCGCCGGCGACCCCTTCGAAACGGATCACGCTGGCGCCCGCCGGGAGGTTCACGGTCCGCGTCTCGGTGATGAGCGCGTAGCCGCTGAGCCAGCTCAGATCCATCTCGCCGCCGCCGCCGGCGGCGTTCCGATAAACGGTGACCGAGACCGATTCGGGGCCGGGCGAGGTGACGACCGACTGCGCGGCGGCGGGCGTCACTGCGGCCACCGACAGGAGCAAGGCTGCCAGCCTCGCGGTCACCGTCAGTAGCGCGTGTCGAAGACGGCCGTCATGACGGTCTTGCCGTTCGCGGGCACCGTCACATGGTACAGCCTCTCGGCGCGCGAGCGCTGCACGCCGGGCGCGGTTTCGCTGACGATTCTGGTGTCGTGATAATAGCTGCTGTCGAGCCCGGCCTGGACGAGGTCGACCGTTACCGGGTTCGGCCTCGCATTGGTCAGCGTGTAGGACATGGTGGTCCGCGAATAGACCGGGTTGGTCTCGACCTCGACGATCCTCGTCCCCTCGCGCGAATCGGTGATCCGATAGCGCTCGGTGCGCTGCCATTCGTCGCTCGTGATCCGCTCACGCTTGACCAGGTTGGCCTGGACCTTGACGTCGAACGCCTCGCCGGTGCGGATCGCCAGCTCGGAGCCCATCGGGGTGTGGCCGATGGGGCTTTCGCCGATGAACTGCGGGGCGCCCCTCGAATCCTTGATATAGACCCGGACGGTGCCGGCGGGCAGCTGATCGCCCAGGCCGCCGCCGCTCGCGTTGGTGAATTTGATGACGGTCGCAGCGCTGACCGGATTGTCCTGATTCTGAAGCCAGCCGACGCTGAATTCATAAGCCTTGCTCGCCTGGGCGCGCTGGACGTCGAGGAAGCTCACCTGCTTGGTCTGCGCGGTCGCGATGGTGGTGCGCTCGCGCAACGGGTAGAGATAATAATCGCCGAGCCGGGCGCGCGTCCCACTTTCGGTGCCGGCGCTGCGCTGGCTCGACGGCTGCGGCTGGTAGGAACGGTAATTGCCGTCATAGGCATTGCCGGCATTCGGCGCCCCGGCCACCATCACCACATCGGCATTGGTATAGGTCGTGCCGCTATTGTTGGAGAGGGTGATCCAGCCCTGGACGTCGATCTTGCCCGCGGCCTCGTCGAACAGGGCGACATAATCGGCCTTCCAGCCCAGGCCCGGTGTGAGATAGGTGAGCCGGGCGGGGCGGATCCCGGCGCGCCGGCTTTCGACCGTCACCGAAAGGGTCGGCCGCGCTCGAAGGTTGGCCGGAACCTGGTCGAAGATGACGCGCACCGGCAGGCCGTCGTCGCGAAGCACTTCGATACGGCTGCCGATCTGGAGGACGACGCCGCCATTGGTGGCGAGGATCTTCGCCTGCTCCCTCGTCTCGACGCCGGACGCCGGGTTGACGCGTATAATGGTGACCGTCTTGCCGACCGCTTTCTCCATCAATTTGCCGGGCGAAAGCAGGTCGTAATCGAAATTCTGCTCGACGATGCCGGTGTCCGGAGCAGCGAAGGAGACGGTCTCGGCCCTGATCTGGGCGGACACGTCGGCAAATTCCTGACGGGAGCGGCCGGCCGGTATGGCGATCGGCCGCGTGTCCTGAACCAGCGCCAGATTGTCGTTGTAGATCGTGATCGCCACATCGCCCTGCGCGGTCGTGGCGGCGGGCGAAGGCGCGGGAGGCTGCGCGGCCGACGGCGCCGCGAGGCAGGCGGACAAGAACAGCAGGTGACGCATGGCGGCTCCCCCTTCGGCCGTGGGAGGACAGGCTGTTACATTGTCACCTTCGCGTCAACTGCCTCGCGACAAAAGAAAAAGGCGGCCGCTCCGGTTGGAGCAGCCGCCCGTTTCGTGTCGTCGGAGGACGCCTCAGGCGGCCGGCGCGATCTCGGCGTCGCCTTCGTCGGTGCGGGGGCGGCGGGTGCGGCGGCGGGGTGCCTTTGGCTCGCTGTCGCTCTCGACCACCGAGATGGCGGGGGGGAGCACGTCGAGCGCGATCCGCTCGCTTTCCGGCTCGTTCGCGCCGTTGCCGGCGCGGGGACGGCGCTCCTCGCGATCCTCGCGGGGCCGGCGTTCCTGACGGAACTCGCCGTTGCGCTCGGGCTGGAATTCGCGGCGCGGACGCTCGGGACGCTCGCCCTCGGCGCGAAACTGCCGTTCCGGACGTTCCTGGCGCTCCGGACGATCCTGACGCTCCGCCCGTTCCGGGCGCTCGTCGCGCTCGTACCGGTCGTCACGCTCGTCGCCATCGGCCGCGTTGACCTGCTCGTCCTGATCCTCGTCCTCATCGGAATAATAATCGCCGCGCTGCCGGCTCTGCTCCTCGAAGCGGGCGCGGTTCTCGTTGAGCAAGCGGTAATAATGCTCCGCGAACTGGAGAAAATATTCGGACTGGACGCGATCGCCCTGCATCTGCGCGTCGCGGGCGAGCGACTTGTATTTTTCCAGGAGCTGGGCGGCATTGCCGCGCGAGCGATTGTCCTGGCGGTTGTTGCCCGGGTTCGGGCCCTGGTTCGGCGTGCGGGGTCCGCCGCCGCGGCCGCGTCTGCGGCCGCCCTGACGATTGTTGATCAAATGTAAGTCCTCGTCTTCGTGGTCCTAATCAGCCACTTTGACGGCCAGGCCCCTCCCGGCCGCAATCTTCTGCACGACGCCAAAGGCAGGCGACCGCATATGCGGCCTCCGCCACCTCACGCTGCGACAGTCCGGAGACGTCTTAGCAATCGGGGGTCGGCGACGGTTGGCCTCACGCAAGCTTCGCTGTGAAGGGCCCCGTCCCTGTCTCCCTATGTAGCTATGGCCGCAACCTTTTCCAAGCGGAAAGATCGTGATCTGAATTAATGGCTTAGGACGAGACAACGCAGCCTGCCCGCAAGGTCGCGCCGAATTTCGACGGCCATGCCCTCCGCCCGGAACAAAGCCGACACCGCCGCGTCCTGGCCGAGGCCGATCTCGACGCAGGCGATACCCCCGGCGAGCAAAGGCGGGATGGCGGCGGCGAGGCGGCGATATTCGGCGAGGCCGTCCTTGCCGGCGAACAGCGCCTCCTGCGGCTCCGACAAGGCGACGTCGCGGGGGAGCGCATCGCCTTCGGCCACATAAGGCGGGTTGCAGAGGATGAGGTCGAACGGCCCGGCGACGCCGTCCGCCCAGTCGCCGCGCCGGAACTCGGCGCGGCCGGCCAGGCCGAGACGCTCCGCATTGCGGCGGGCATAGGCCAGCGCCGCCTCGGAGGCGTCGACGCCGAGCCCGCGCGCCTCGGGCCATTGGTCGAGCGCGGCGAGGAGCAGGGTGCCGGGGCCGGTGCCGAGATCGAGCACGGTCCGGGGTCCCGTCGCGCCGGAACGGTCGACCGCCGCCTCGATCAGCGTCTCGCTGTCGGGCCGCGGGACGAGCGCGCCGGGCCCCACCTCCAGCTCGATCGTCCAGAAGGCGCGCCGGCCGAGGATATAGGCGATGGGCTCTCCCGCCGCGCGGCGGGCGACGAGGGCGTCGAAACCGGCGGGCGTCTCGGCGTCGAGCTGCGACAGGAGAAGCTGCTCGCGGGTGACGCCGAGCGCGTGCGCCATCAGCAGCTCGGCGTCGAGGCGCGGTGTGTCGCTGGCGAGCGCGAGGCGATCGGTGGCCGCCTTCAGCGCCTCACGCGCCTTCATCGAGGCTCGCCAGGCGCTCGGCCTCGTCCTCCGCGATGAGCGCGGAGACCAGCTCCTCCAGCCCCGGCCCTTCGAGGATCTCCTCCAACCGGTGGAGGGTGAGGTTGATGCGGTGGTCGGTCACCCGGCCCTGCGGAAAATTGTAGGTGCGGATGCGCTCGGAGCGGTCGCCCGATCCGACCATCGACTTGCGGGCGCCGGCCCGTTCCGACGCGATCCGCTCGCGCTCCAGCTCGTAGAGGCGGGTGCGGAGCACCTTCAGCGCCTTGGCCTTGTTCTTGTGCTGCGATTTCTCGTCCTGCTGGATGACGACGAGGCCGCTGGGCAAATGGGTGATGCGCACCGCGCTGTCGGTGGTGTTGACCGACTGCCCGCCCGGCCCGGACGAGCGATAGACGTCGATCCGCAGGTCCCTGTCGTCGATATGGACGTCGACATCCTCGGGCTCGGGCAGCACGGCGACGGTCGCGGCGGAGGTGTGGATGCGCCCCCCGCTCTCCGTCACCGGCACGCGCTGGACGCGGTGGACGCCGCTTTCGAACTTCAGCCGGGCGAAGACGCCGGTGCCGGTCACCGAGGCGACCACCTCCTTATAGCCGCCAAGCTCCGCCGGGCTCGCCGAGATCAGCTCGACCCGCCAGCCCTTATATTCGGCATAACGCTGATACATGCGGAACAGGTCGCCGGCGAACAGCGCGGCCTCGTCGCCGCCGGTGCCGGCGCGGATCTCCAGCATCGCCGGCCGGTCGTCGGCGGCGTCGCGCGGCAGCAGCCGCAGCGCCAGCGCCCGCTCGGCCTCGGTCATCAGCCGCTCGAGCGCGGCCGCTTCCTCCGCCGCCATTTCGCGGATCTCGGAATTGGGATCGACCAGCATGTCCTTGAGCAGGTCCAGCTCGTCGCGGATGCGGCGCAGCTCGCGCGCCGCCGCGGCGACCGGCTCGACCTCGGCATAATCCTTGGACAGGCGGACGAACGCATCCGGCGCCAGGTCGCGCGAGTTCATGGCGGACTGAAGCTCGTCCCGCCGCGCCTCGATGGCGGCGATGCGCGCGTCGGAAATGCGGGTCATCGGCCGCGGACCGTCTCGGCCAGCTCCGCCATCGGCACCCGCCTCTGCTCGCCGCTGACGAGGTCCTTGAGCGCCGCCTCGCCGCTCGCCAGCTCGTCGTCGCCGAGGATGATCGCGTAGCGGGCGCCGCTCGCATCGGCTTTCTGCATCCGCCGCTTCATGTTGCCGCGATAGGCCATCTCGCAGGCGATGCCGGCGCGGCGCAGCGCGGCGGCGATGCCGGTGGCGGCCTCCTCCGCGGCCGGGCCGAGCGGGACCAGGGCGACGTCGGTCCGTGCCGGCTCGGGCGCCGCGATCAGCATCGACAGGCGCTCGATCCCGGCAGCCCAGCCGACCGCCGGCGTCGGCGGTCCGCCGAGGCTCTCGATCAGGCCGTCATAGCGGCCGCCGGCGAGGACGGCGCTCTGCGCGCCGAGATCCTCGGTGACGAACTCGAAGGCGGTGTGGCGGTAATAATCGAGGCCGCGGACCAGCCGCGGGTCGCGGGTCCAGCGCACGCCGGCCGCGTCGAGCCCGACGGTGACCCTGGCGAAATAATCGGCGGCCTCGGGCGTCAGATACGCGTCGACGACCGGCGCCGCGTCGACGATCGGCCAGTCCTGATGCTCCTTGCTGTCGAGGATGCGGAGCGGGTTCTTCTCGAGCCGCTCGCGGCTTTCCGGGGAGAGGTCGCCCCGATGCGCCCGGAAATGCTCGACCAGGGCGGCTCGCCAGGCGTCGCGGGTGGCGGGGTCGCCGAGCGTGTTGAGCTTGAGCGCGACCCGGCCGGCGATGCCGAGCTCGGCGAGGAGCTGGTCGCCCATCGCGATGATCTCGACGTCGGCGGCCGGTTCGCCGGCGCCGATGATCTCGGCGTCGAGCTGGTGGAACTGGCGGTAGCGGCCCTTTTGCGGCCGCTCGTAGCGGAAGGCGGGGCCGTGGGTGGCGATCTTGACCGGCGCCAGCTGTTGCCAGCCTTCGGACAGATAGGCGCGGCAGATGCCGGCGGTGAATTCGGGCCTGAGGGTCAGGCTCTCGCCGCCGCGATCCTCGAAGCTGTACATCTCCTTGGAGACGATGTCGGTGGTCTCGCCGATCGAGCGGGCGAAGACCTGGGTCGCTTCGAACACCGGCATCTCGACCCGGCGGAAGCCGTAGAGGCGGCGGACGCGCTCGAACGCCTCCACGACCGTCTGGAAACGGTCGGCGGATTCGCCCCAGATGTCCTGGGTTCCCCGGATCTTCTGCGGCCCCTTGCTCATCGCCGGGCACTTAGGGCCTGCTCTCACTTCCCGCAACGAGCGTGATCGTCCGGCGAGGAAGTTGGCGGCGGCGCTGGACAGCGCCCGGCCGGATTTGCGATGCGGCGGCAGCGATCCTTCTGCCCGGAGTCCCCGATGCGTTCCGCCTTGCTTGCTCTTCTGCTTCTGTCCTCGACCGCCGCCATCGCCCAGCTTCCCGCCAACTTCACCCGCGCCACCCCGGCGCCGCGGCGCGATACCATCCCGGCGCCGCGCGACCTGCTTTATCCCGGCACGATCCAGCTCCATGTCGACGCGACCGACATCACCCGCCGCATCTTCCGGGTGCACGAGCATATCCCGGTGGCGAAAGCGGGCGACCTCGTCCTGCTCTACCCCAAATGGCTGCCCGGCAATCATTCGCCGACCGGCCAGATCAACAAGGTGGCGGGGCTGATCGTCACCGCCAACGGCCGGCGGCTGCCATGGGTGCGCGACCCGGCCGACGTCTACGCCTTCCATATCGACGTGCCGGCGGGCGCCGCCGCGGTCGACGTCGACTTCCAATATGTCTCCCCCACCGGCGACAATCAGGGCCGGACGGTGATGACGCCGGACATGGCGAGCATCCAGTGGATCGCCAACTCGCTCTATCCGGCCGGCTATTACGTCCGCGGCATTCCGATCCAGGCGACGCTCAAGGTGCCCGAGGGCTGGCAGGTGGCGACCGCGCTCCGGCCCGAGAGCGGCGGCGGCACCTCGACCATCGCCTATCCGGTGACGAGCTACGAGATATTGATGGATTCCCCCGTCATCGCCGGCGCCCATTACCGGCGGATCGCGCTCAGCCCCGACGTGTCGCTCGACGTGATCGCCGATACCGAGGCCGAGCTCGCCGCCAGCGACGAGCAGATCGCGCTCCACCGCAACCTCGTCAGTCAGGCGGTGAAGACGTTCGGCGCCCGGCATTACGACCATTACGATTTCCTGCTGACCATCTCCGACCAGCTCGGCGGCATCGGCCTCGAGCATCACCGCAGCTCGGAGGACGGCGTCACCCCCGGCTATTTCACCGACTGGAAGTCGGCGCAGGGCGACCGCAACCTGCTGCCGCACGAATATACCCACAGCTGGAACGGCAAGTACCGCCGCGGCAAGGATCTGTGGACGCCCGATTACCGCACGCCGATGCAGGACAGCCTGCTCTGGGTCTATGAGGGCCAGACCCAGTTCTGGGGCTATGTGCTCGACGCCCGCTCCGGCATGCTGTCGAAGCAGGAGACGCTGGACGCGCTCGCGTCGATCGCCGCCAGCTACGATGCGACGCCGGGCCGCGCCTGGCGGCCGCTCATCGACACCACCAACGATCCGATCATCGCCCAGCGTTCGCCCCAATCCTGGCGGAGCTGGCAGCGTTCGGAAGATTATTACAATGAAGGGCTGCTGATCTGGATCGACGTCGACCGGATCCTGCGCGAGCAGTCCGGCGGACGCCGCTCGATCGACGATTTCGCCAGAGCCTTCTTCGGCGTCAACGACCGCGATTACGGCGAGCTCACCTATACGTTCGACGACGTCGTCGCGACCCTGAGCCGGGTCCAGCCCTCTGACTGGCGCGGCTATCTGATGCGGCGGCTCAACGCCTATACCGAGCGGGCGCCGCTCGAGGGGATCGAAGGCGGCGGCTACCGCCTGGTCTATACGGACACGCCGACCGACTGGTTCAAGGCGGGCGAGAAGAAGCGCAAGTCGGTCGACCTCAGCTATTCGGGCGGCTTCACCGTCGCCAGCCGCGACGGCAAGGTGACCGGCGTGATCTGGGACAGCCCCGCCTTCAACGCCGGCCTGACCATCAGCTCTCAGATCGTCGGCATCAACGGCCGCACCTTCGACGCCGACCGGCTGAAGGCCGCGGTCAAGGCGGCGAAAGGCACGCGCGAGCCGCTCCGCCTGCTCGTCCAGGCGGGCGAGACGATCCGGCCGGTCGATCTCGACTGGCATGGCGGCCTGCGCTACCCCCGGTTCGAGCAGACCGGAGGGGGCAAGGGCACGCTCGATGCCCTGCTGGCGCCGCTTCCGTAAAGGGGAGAAGACAGAAATGCGCCTTGCCGCCCTGATCGCCGTCACCAGCCTCGCGAGCATCGCCGCTGCCGCCGTCGCGGCGCCGGCGCCCTACAGCCCGGCCGCCACCGCCGCCGCCAATACCGGCGCGGCCCTGCGGCGCATCCACGAGGTCAATCCGCGCGTCAACGCCGTCCTCGCCGTCGATCCGACCGCCATGGACCAGGCGCGGGCGCTCGACCGGGCGGGCCGGCACGGCGCCCTGTTCGGCATGCCGGTCCTGATCAAGGACAATATCGAGAGCGCCGGGCCGCTGCCGACCACGGCGGGCAGCCTCGCCCTCGCCCGCAACATCACCAATCGCGACGCGCCCTTGGTGGCGCGGCTCCGCCAGGCCGGCGCGGTGATCGTCGGCAAGACCAATTTGTCCGAGTGGGCCAATATCCGTTCCAACAATTCGATCTCCGGCTGGAGCGCGGTCGGCGGCCAGACCCGCAATCCGTTCGCGCTCAACCGCAACCCCTGCGGCTCGTCGAGCGGCAGCGGCTCGGCGGTGGCGGCGGGGATGGTGCCGGCGGCAATCGGCACCGAGACCGACGGCTCGATCACCTGCCCGGCGGCGATCAACGGCATCGTCGGCTTCAAGCCGACGGTCGGGCTGGTCAGCCGCAGCCGGATCGTGCCGATCAGCCACAGCCAGGACACGGCCGGACCGATGGCGCGGACCGTGCGCGACGCCGCTTTGGTGCTGTCGGCGATCGCCGGCTCCGATCCCGCCGATCCGGCGACCGCGGAGGCCGACCGGCACCGCGCCGATTTCGCCGCTCTGCTTTCGGCCGGCGCGTTGCGCGGCAAGAGGATCGGCGTGATGCGCTTCGCCGCCGGCTTCGGCACCGATCCGGCGTTCGAGCAGGCGCTGCAGATCCTGCGCAGCCAGGGCGCGACCCTGGTCGAGATCGCCAAGTTCGAAGGCCGCGACAAGATCGGCAAGGATGAAAACTCGGTCCTGATGACCGAGCTCAAGGCCGATCTGGCCGCCTATCTCGCGACCACGCCGCCGACGGTCCAGACCCGGACGCTGGCCGATGTGATCGCCTTCAACAAGGCGCATGCGGGGACCGAAATGGCCCTGTTCGGCCAGGAGACGTTCGAGCAGGCGGAGAAGACCAGGGGCCTCGACGATGCCGATTACAGGAGGGCGCGCGAGACGAGCTTCCGCCTCGCCGGTCCCGAGGGCATCGACCGGCTGCTGCGCGAGAACAATGTCGTCGCTTTGGTCGGGCCGACCATGCCGCCGGCCTGGCCGATCGACGCGGTCAACGGCGACCAGATTGCCGGGGGCGGCGGCGGCGGCCTCGCCGCGGTGGCGGGCTATCCGCACCTCACCGTGCCGATGGGCCTGGTGAAGGGGCTTCCGGTCGGCCTCAGCTTCATCGGCCCGAAATGGTCGGACGGCATGATCCTGTCATTGGGCTATGCCTATGAGCAGGCCTCCCGCCGCCGCGCCGAGCCGCGCTTCCTGCCTTCGATCGAGGAAAGCCCCGAGATCGCCCCTCTTTTGAGGCCGGCGGCGCGCTGAACAATCAGCTCCCCACCAGCCGCAGGCCGGCGATGCAGGCGACGAGGGCGAAGATGAGCAGCAGCCGCGCCAGGCCGAGCGGCTCGCCGAACCAGGCGATGCCGACCAGCACCGTGCCGAGCGCGCCGATGCCGCCCCAGACGGCATAGGCCGTCCCCATCGGGATCGTCCGGGCGGCGACCTGGAGCAGGCCCATCGACAGGGTCACCGAGGCGAGGAAGCCGAGCGTCCAGGGCAGGTTGCGGAAATTGTCGACGAAGCGGAGGCAGGTGGTGAAGCCGACCTCGAACAAGCCGCCCAGCACCAGCAGGGCCCATGCCATTTTCCTTGCTCTCCTCGCTTGCCGCCGAAACGGTTAGCGCCCTCCGCCCGGCTGCGCTAGCATCGGCCCGTGAAGCGACCGCGACCGAAGACCTTGGGCAATATCGTGGCGCCGCCGCGCTTCCTCGCCTTCCTCGCCATCTTCTTCGTCCTGACCGGTGCGGCGGCCGCCGCCGCGATCGACTGGCGGATCGCGCTGATGGCCGGCTTCGATCTTGCCGGCCTTGGCTTCCTCGCGTCCTGCCTCAGCTTCCTCGGGCCCGCGACTCCGCAGAGGATGCGTGAGGAAGCCGAGCAAAACGACGCCAATCGCGAGCTGATGCTGGTGATCACCAGCCTGATCATGCTGGTCGTGCTGGTGACGGTCGCCGCCGAGCTCGGCAACAGCGCCGCCCCGCATCTTCGCGGCGCCTTCGTCGTCGGCACGCTCGCCATCACCTGGCTGTTCAGCAACACCGTCTTCGCCCTCCATTACGCCCATCTCTATTACATGCCGGACGATGGCGAGCAGCACCGGCGCGGGCTCGAATTCAGCGGCACGACCGAGCCCGATTACGGCGATTTCCTGTATTTCAGCGTCACCCTCGGCATGACCTTCCAGACCTCCGACGTGGCGATCACCAGCCGCCGTTTCCGCCGCTTCGCGACCTTCCATTGCGTCGCCGCCTTCGTCTACAATCTCGGCGTGCTCGCCTTCACGATCAGCGTGCTGAGCGGCAATGTCGGCCACTCATAGCGCCGCCTCGGCCAGCGGTTCGGCGCGGATCCGGGCGGCGATCAGGCAGGCGGTGACGATCATCGCCGCGCCGAGCAGGGTCAGCGGCCGCACCGGCTCGTGGAAGATGGTGAAGCCGAACAGCGACGCCCAGACGAAGGCGGAATATTCGACCGGCGCCAGCTGCTGCGCCTCGGCCCGCGCATAGGCCCAGGAGAGCAGCATCAGCGATGCGAAGGCCAGGCCGGCCGCGGCGCCGATCGCCGGGACGTGCCGCGCCGCCGGCAGCACGGCGAACCAGGGCGAGGCGAGGAGGAAGCCGAGGCTCATCAGGGCGCTCATGAAGAAGGCGATCTCGACCGGCCCCGCCAGCAGCGCCTGCTTGCGCATCAGGATGATGTTGAAGGCGTAGAGCACAGCCGAGACGAGGATGGCGAGCGAGCCGCGCAGCGCGTCCGGGCCGAGATTCGCCTGCGCCTGGCCGGAGAGGATCACGCCGACCCCGGCGAGGCCGAGCAGGGACGCCAGGATCGCACGACGGCTGATCGTCTCGTGCAGGAAGACGGCGGCGAGATAGAGGGCGATCAAGGGCGCGATGAAGGCCAGCGCCACGCCCTGGGCCAGCGGCACCCGGGCGAGGCCCCAGAAGAACAGGATCGCCATGAACACGGACAGCACGCCGCGGAGGAGATGGACCCGCATCGCCGCCCGGCCCGGCCATGCCATCCGCCGGATCGCGAACACGGCGCCGCCGAACAGGGCGCCGGCCAGCGTCCGCCACAGCAGGGCGTTATAGGCGCCGATCGCCATCGACAGCCCCTTCATCACCGCGTCCATTGCCGAGAAGAGGGCGATGCCCGCGGTGGCGACGGCAAAGGGAATGAGGGTGGATCCGGGACGCGACATGATGCCGCGCCCATAGGGCCCGCTAACGCAGCGTCATAGTCTCGCCGCTCATCTGCACCGAGCTGATCCGCGACAGATAGGTCTGGCCGAGCAGGGAGACGTCGAGCCCCTCGAGCACGACGGCGCGAACGCCGCGTACCTCCTTGCCGTCGACGGCGACATTGTCGAGCGTCACCGCCTGGCCGCGAACCGGCCCGGAGGCGCCGGAGCCGATCACGCTGAACTCGTTCTGGGAGAAAGGCACGCCGATCCGCTGCGCATCGGCGACGGTCAGCGCGACGGTGGTGGCGCCGGTATCGACGACGACCCGCACCGGCTGTCCGTTCACCGCCGCCTCGGCGTAGAAATGGCCGTTCGGCATGCGGTCGAGCTTCGTCTCCACCGCCATGGTCGGCGTCGATTCGGCAGGCAATGATGCGGATGCGGCCAGCCTGGCCGCGGTCGGATGCGGCGCGGCCGGCGCCGCATGGCGGCCGGACGGCAGCAGCAGCCCGATCGCCGCTCCCAGAGCGACGACGAAGAGGAAGGACTTCTCCATGCCCGCTCGAGGCTAGAGGAGAACGGTGAAGGAAGCGTAATCCTCGCTATCCCCTCTATGTCGTCATCCCGGACTGGATCCGGATCCATGAACACCGTTGGCGGACATTCGCGCGCACCGTGTTCATGGGTCCCGACTTTCGTCAGGATGACCGCCTGGTGCGGACGCCTTTACGCCGCCGGCTGCAGGGTCGAGCGATATTGCGGCCAGGCCTCGGCGATCACCCGCAGCGACGAGCGCAGGAACATGAAGGCGATCGCCGCGGCGACGAGCGCGTCCGGCCAGGCGGCGGCGGTGAGCGAGACGAGGCCGGCCGCCGCCAGCACGCCGAGATTGGCGACGACGTCGTTGCGCGCGCATTCGAAGGTGCTGGCGAGGTTCACGTCATGCGCGCGATAAGGCCATAGCAGAGCGAGGCAGCTGAGGTTCGCGACCAGAGCGAGGCCGCCGAAGGTCAGCATGATGCCGGGGACGGGCGCGGTGCCCCAGACCAGCTTCACAACGATCTCGGCGAGCACGCCGACCCCCATCAGCAGGATGAAGCCGCCCTTGATCAGCGCCGAGCCGGCCCGCCAGCGCAGGCTCCGGTTGAGTGCGTAGAGGCTGATGCCGAAGACCAGGGCGTCGCCCAGCATGTCGATCGAATCGGCCATCAGGGCGGCGGAATGGGCGACGAGGCCGGCGCCGAATTCGAGCACGAACATCAGCGCGTTCAGCATCAGCACGACGACGAGGACGCGCCTGATGTCCTTGCGATGGGCCATCTGCTCGAGCTCGTGCCCCTTGTCATGGCAGCAATCGTGACTCATTCGGCCGCGTCCGGCAGCGCCGCCGCTTCCGCACCCTCGATCTCGGCGGCCTTGGCTTCGACCAGGCGGACGATATGGTCGACCATCTCCTCGTCGCGGACATGATGGTCGGTGACGCCCGAAAGATAGACCATATGCTTGCCGTTGCCGCCGCCGGTGATGCCGATATCGGTCTCGCGCGCCTCGCCCGGCCCGTTGACCACGCAGCCCAGCACCGAAAGCGACATCGGCGTGCGGATATGGGCGAGCCTATCCTCCAGCGTCTGGACGGTGCGGATGACGTCGAAGCCCTGGCGGGCGCAGGACGGGCAGGAGACGACGCGGACGCCGCGATTGCGGATGCCGAGGCTTTTCAGGATCTCGAAGCCGGCGCGGACCTCCTCCTCGGGCTCGGCCGAGAGTGAGACGCGGATCGTGTCGCCGATGCCGAACCAGAGCAGGGAGCCGATGCCGATCGCGCTCTTGACGGTGCCGCCGCGAAGCCCGCCCGCCTCCGTGATGCCGAGATGGAGCGGGCAGTCGACCGCATCGGCAAGTTGCTGATAGGCGGCCACGGCGAGGAAGACGTCGCTCGCCTTCACCGCCACCTTATACTCGCGGAAATCATGGTCCTCGAGGATGCGGATATGGTCGAGCGCGCTCTCGACCAGGGCCTCGGGACAGGGCTCGCCATATTTTTCGAGCAAATCCCGTTCGAGGCTGCCGGCATTGACGCCGATCCGGATCGCGCAGCCATTCGCCTTGGCGGCGTTCACCACCTCGCGCACCCGTTCGGCCGAGCCGATATTGCCGGGATTGATGCGCAGGCAGGCCGCGCCGGCATCGGCCGCTTCGAGCGCGCGCTTGTAGTGGAAGTGGATGTCGGCGACGATCGGCACCCGCGCCGCCCGCACGATCTCGCGTAGCGCCCGGGTCGAGGCTTCGTCGGGGCAGGAGACGCGGACGATGTCCGCCCCCGCTTCCTCGCAGCGCCGGATCTGGTCGATCGTCGCTTTGGCGTCGGCGGTGATCGTGTTGGTCATCGTCTGGACGGTGACGGGCGCGCCGCCGCCGACCGGCACGTTGCCGACCATGATCTGGCGAGAGGAACGGCGCGCGATATCGCGCCACGGACGAACCGACATGGGCCGTCCTATAGAGCCTAAAGCGCTGCGGCGGAAGGAGAAGCGCGCGCGAAAACGGTGCAGATGACGTGCAGGCGGAGCTTCATGCGGCAATTATCGCCCCTCCGTTCGGGCTGAGCTTGTCGAAGCCCTCCCTTTCCCCTTTTCGGCAGAAGAGAAGGGAAGGCTTCGACGGGCTCAGCCCGAACGGTTGTTGGCGCTTGACCCTAATCCACGTGCGGGTTGAGCGCCGGCGGGTCGCTGGCCGGGAAGCTCTCGTCCGAGGCCTGGTCGACCGTGCCCCAGTCGCTCGGCGGATCGCGCATCGCATCGGGGCCGGCCGAGCGCGCGGCGCCGGAATGGCCGACCGGGCCTTCGCCGCCGGTGCCGGAGATGGCGGCGCGGCCGGGCCGGTCGCGGCTGCGCAAAAGGCGGGTGGCGAGATAGCCGAGGCTGGCCGCGCAGGCGGCCCCGACCCCGGCGAGGAGCGCAGCCTTCTTCATCGTCACGCCTCCGTCAGGGTCGCGGGCTCGGCCGGGGGGAGCCCCTCGGTCTCGGCCCGCTGCTGCAGCTCCGCCTTGCGGGCCGCCATCTGCTCGCCGAGCGCGTCGAGATCGACGTCGGCCTTGCGCGCCTGGCTGAAGATGCTGCCGTGCATCTTCTCCTCCTCGCGGACATGGTGCTCGATCTCTTCCTGCAGCACCTTGACCTTGGCGTCGTAATATTGGTCGTCCGGCTCGCCGGCCTCGATATCGTTGATCAGCACCTTGGCGCCGTCATGCTCGACCATCGCCTCGTCGAGATCGTCGTCCTCGATCTTGCCGCGCAGGGCCGGATAGAAGATCTCCTCCTCGATCGTCGCGTGGATCTTGAGCTCGGTGCAGATCCGGCGCGCGATCTTCTCCTTGGCGCCGTCGCCGCTCGCTTTCTCGAACTTCTCGAACAAAGCCTCGACCTCGCGATGGTCCCGGGTCAGCAACTGGATCGCGTCCTGCTTCGTTTCGGCCATGTGAATCTCCCTATTTGGGGTCTGGAACATTCGGCGCTAGGGACCGGTTCCTTGGCCATGAACGATACCGAAACCTTCTCTCCCGTCCTTCCCAACGAGACCGAGGAAGCGACCCGGCGGCTGCTGGAAAAGGCGTCCGAGCGCGGACTTCGCCTCGCCACGGCGGAGAGCTGCACCGGCGGCATGCTCGCGTCTCTGCTCACCGACGTGCAGGGGGTCGCCCATCCGTTCGAGCGCGGCTTCGTCACCTATTCGAACGAAGCCAAGAACGAGATGCTGGGCGTGCCGATGGACCTCATCGAGGAGAAAGGCGCGGTCTCGAAGGAGGTTGCCATCGCCATGGCCGAGGGCGCGCTTGCCCGCTCCCACGCCCATATCGCCCTTGCCATCACCGGCTTCGCCGATGCCGGGGACGAGCCGGGCCTGGTCCATTTCGCCTGCGCCCGGGCCGGCCGGAAGACCGCCCATCGCGAGGAGCATTTCGGCCCCGGCGGCCGCGGTGCTACGCGGGTCAAGTCGATGAAGGTCGCGGTCAAGATGATGACGGAGATGCTTTGAGCGTGGCGAAGAAGATCCCCTTCGAGGCGATCCACCGCCACGGCTTCGCCCGGGTGGCGGCGGCGAGCCCGACCGGCTCGTCGGGCGACGTCGCCTTCAACGTCGACCAGGCGGTCGCGCTGGCGCGGGACGCGGATTCGCGAAGCTGCGACCTCGTCATCTTTCCCGAGCTCAACATCTCCTCCTACGCGGTCGACGACCTCCATCTGCAGGAGGCCTTTCTCGACGCGGTCGAGGCGGGGATCGCCCGCTTCCGCGACGCGACGGCGAAGCTGGGCCCGGCCTTCGTCATCGGCGCGCCGCTGCGCCGCAACGGCCGGCTCTACAATACGGCGATCATCGTCGCCCGCGGCCGCATCCTCGGCGTCGTGCCGAAAAGCTTCCTGCCCAATTACCGCGAATATTACGAGAAACGCTGGTTCGCCTCCGGCATCGGCCTGGAAGGAATCGAGATCGCCGTCGCCGGCGAGACGGTGCCGTTCGGCGCCGACCTCGTCTTCGCCGCCGAGGATCTCGACGACTTCATCTTCCACGTCGAGATTTGCGAGGATTATTGGGCGCCGCAGCCGCCCTCCACCCGCGGCGCGCTGGCCGGGGCCCTGATCCTCTGCAACCTCTCCGCCTCCAACATCACCATCGGCAAGGCGGACGAGCGGAAATTGCTCTGCGCCTCCCAGTCGAGCCGCTGCTGCGCCGCTTATGTCTATGCCGCGACCGGGCCGGGCGAGAGCACCACCGACCTCGCCTGGGACGGGCAGAGCGCGATCTACGAGATCGGCGAGCTGCTGGCGGAATCGAACCGTTTCGACATGGCGCCCGAGCTGTGCGTCGCCGACGTCGACGTCCAGCGCCTGCGGCTCGAGCGGATGCGGATGCCGACCTTCAACGACAATGCCGTCGCCGCCGGCCATCCGGAGAAGAGCATCCGCCGCATCCGCTTCCGCCACGCGCCGGCGATGAAGGATGTGGGCTTCGAGCGCCGCCTGCGCCGACTTCCCTTCGTGCCGAACCGGATCGAGCAGCTCGATCAGGATTGCTACGAAGCCTTCAACATCCAGGTCCAGGGGCTCGCCAGGCGCTTCATGACGACGAGCGGCGACCGTCTCGTCATCGGCGTGTCCGGCGGGCTCGACTCCACCCACGCTTTGATCGTCGCCGCCAAGATGTGCGACTTCATGAAGCTGCCGCGCGCGACCATCCTCGGCTTTACCATGCCCGGCTTCGCCACCGGCGAGGCGACCAAATCGAACGCCTGGGCGCTGATGAAGGCTTTGGGGATCGTCGGCGAGGAGATCGACATCCGCCCGGCGGCGATGCAGATGCTGAAGGACATGGGCCATCCCTTCGCGCGCGGCGAGCCGGTCTACGACGTCACCTTCGAGAATGTGCAGGCGGGCCTCAGGACCGACTATCTGTTCCGCCTCGCCAACCAGCGGCGCGGCTTCGTCGTCGGCACCGGCGACCTGTCCGAGATCGCTCTGGGCTGGTCGACCTATGGCGTCGGCGACCAGATGAGCCATTATGCGGTCAATGCCGGCGTGCCGAAGACCCTGATCCAGTATCTGATCCGCTGGGCGGTGAAGACCGGTCAGTTTGAAGCGGAGACGAACCGCATCCTCGAGGCGATCCTCGCCACTAAGATCTCGCCCGAACTGGTGCCGGCGGACGACGAAGCCGGGATGCAGTCGACCGAGGACAGGATCGGCCCCTACGAGCTGCACGATTTCTTCCTCTTCCACATCCTGCGCTCCGGCCAGAAGCCGTCCAAGGTCGCCTTCCTCGCCTGGCAGGCGTGGAAGGACGCAGCGGCCGGACAATGGCCGGCCGGCTATCCGGAGGCGCTGAAGCGCAGCTACGATCTGCCGACGATCCGCAAATGGCTGGAAATATTCCTCTACCGCTTCTTCCAGATCAGCCAGTTCAAGCGGACCGCCATCCCCAATTCACCCAAGGTCTCGTCCGGCGGCAGCCTCAGCCCCCGCGGCGACTGGCGGGCGCCGGCCGACGGCACTGCCGGCCCGTGGCTCGATGAATTGAAGGCGTCGCTGGACGGCTGACAAAATCGGGCCGCCCCCGAAACAACCCAGCTTAAAGCTAATCTGGATCAGGCAGTTCCTTGCTGCACTGCGGAACTTTCCGATGCTCGGGCTCGTTATGGCGGAAGTACTTCAAGTCAGAGGGAATTCCGTTGATCAAGCCGTCCACCGCCTCAAGTCTGGGGCAGAGCCAAGCTGCGCGCCAGACCGACGACCACACTTTGATTTGCTTCTCCCATCTGCGGTGGAACTTTGTCTTTCAACGGCCCCAGCATCTGATGAGCCGCTTTGCCGAGGCGCGTCGGACGATCTTCTGGGAAGAACCCGAAGCCGCGCTACCAGAATGCGAGCCGGCGCTCGGCGTCAGGACCTGCGCCGAGACCGGCGTCGTCATCGTCACCCCCTCGCTTCCGGAAGGGCTGAGCGAGGAGCAGCGTGAAGAGACGCTGAAGACCCTGCTCGACGCCTTCCTCGCCGGCGAGCAGGGGCCGTTCGTCCGCTGGTATTACACGCCGATGATGCTGCCTTTCTCGCGCGGCGTGCCGTCCGCCTGCACGATCTACGATTGCATGGACGAGCTGGCCAATTTCCGCTTCGCGCCGCCGCAGCTGCTCGCGCTGGAGCGCGAATTGCTGGCCGCGGCGGACGTCGTCTTCACCGGCGGCTACAGCCTCTACGAGGCGAAGAAGAACCTCCACCCGAACATCCACCCCTTCCCGTCCAGCGTCGACCGCAACCATTTCGCCCAAGCGCGGGCAATGGACGCGGTGCCGGACGACCAGGGCTCGCTGCCGCGGCCGCGCTTCGGCTTTTACGGCGTCGTCGACGAGCGGATGGACCTGGAGCTTCTCGGCGCCCTGGCCGACGCCCATCCCGAATGGTCGATCGTCATCGTCGGCCCGGTGGTGAAGGTCGATCCCGCCGATCTGCCGCAGCGGGCGAACGTCCATTATCTCGGCGGCAAGAGCTATGACGAGCTGCCGGTCTATCTCGGCGGCTGGGACGTCGCGTTGATGCCGTTCGCGATCAACGATTCGACCAAGTTCATCTCGCCGACCAAGACGCCCGAATATCTGGCGGGCGGCAGGCCGGTCGTGTCGACGCCGATCACGGACGTCATCCGCCATTATGCCGATCTGGAGGCGGTGTTCATCGCCGGCGGCGCCCAGGCCTTCGTCAAGGCGTGCGAGGACGCGCTCGTCCTCGCCCGCGGCGACGACGAATGGCTGAAGGAGGTCGACGTCAAGCTCGCCAACCTCAGTTGGGACATCACCTATGCCCGCATGGCGGGGCTGGTGCGCGAGGCGATCAAGGTCCCCTCGGCCGGTCCGAACATCGTCAACCAGGCGAGCAAGAAGGCCTATGACTATCTCGTCGTCGGCGCCGGCTTCGCCGGCTCGGTGATCGCCGAGCGGCTGGCGAGCCAGCTCGGCGCCCATGTGCTGGTCATCGACAAGCGGCCGCACGTCGCCGGCAACGCCTACGACCATCTCGACGAAGCCGGCGTGCTGATCCACCAATATGGGCCCCACATCTTCCACACCAATTCGGACGAGATCGTCGACTATCTGTCGCGCTTCACCGCCTGGCGGCCCTACGAGCATAGGGTGCTTGCCCGGGTGCGCGGCCAGCTGGTGCCGATTCCGATCAACCGGACGACGCTCAACAAATTGTTCGGGCTGGACCTGCGGACGGACGAGGAGGCCGCCGCCTATCTCGCCTCGCGGGCGGAGCCGGTCGGCGAGATCAGGACCTCCGAGGACGTCGTCA
>JAXDOV010000044.1:0-7076 GCA_034668705.1 Sphingomonadales bacterium | reverse complement strand
GCCGGTGCTTCGCCACCGCCGCGCGCAGCCGCTCGCCGTCGAGCATCGAAAACACTTCCGCCTCGTCCGCCACCTGCATCGCCGGCGCCCCGGCATAGGAATCGCAGGCGATCACATAGGCGCCGAGCCGCTTGGCGGAGATGGTGAATTCCTTCCCCAGCTCGCCCGAGCCGAGGAGGAGGATACGCGCGATGAAGCTCATCCCTGGTGGTTAAGGTGCGGCAGCCGCCGTCTCAAGCGCGAAGAAATCTTTCAGCCGCGCCAGCGTCTCGTCGACATTCTTGTGGTGGATGAACGCGCCGCCCGCTTCCTCCCACAAATGGGCGTGCCGCAATTGGTCGTCGACCAGCACGTCGCCGGATTTCGCATGATCGCGCTTGTCGCGGGCCATGGTGGTGTTGATGCGGGTGCCGGGGAAATGGCGGGCGGCCCAACGCACCTTCTGATCGACCGCCCAATTGCCGCGGGGAAGGCCGGTGAGGATGATCGGATCGAGATGCCTCACCGCGTCGAGCAGCCGCATCGCGTCCGGCAGCAGCGGGAGGCCGAAATAGAAATCCGGCGCGCTCGCCAGCTTCGCCCAGAAGCGGCCGAGACCGTGGCGTTGCTCGAAGGCGCGCGGCTTCATGCCGAGGATGGTGGTGGCGCCCTTGTCGAAATCGGCGAGGACGCCGTCGCAGTCGAGATAGAGCTGCCGCGCCACCGGTTCAGCTGTAGCGGGCGGGCAGCAGCCTGACCGGCACGGGAAGGTCGAAGGCCTGCCAGCCGCGCTCGGCAATGACGTCGTTCGACTCCCTCGCCTCGCGGCCGGCGGCCAGCGACCAGGTGATGTGATAGGTGCCGCCGTCCGGCCGGTCGCTGGTGCCGGCGATGCGGACGACCATCGCTTCCACCCCCTCGCCGTCGTCGGCGCGGCCGAGGATCTCGCCCGAAGCCTCGCTTGGCAGCGGCGCCTGGGCCGACGCCCTGGTCTGCAGCGTCACATGATCGGCGACGGCCTCCTCGTATTTCGGCGGGAATTGGCGGAGCAGCTCGGCGCGCTGATCGCGGTCGAGCTTCCAGCCGATGACGGTATCGCCGCTCCCCGCCTGAGCCGCGGCCTCTCGCGCCGAAATTGCCATGCGCCTTGAAAGCGCGGCGGCCGGAGCGGGTTCCCGGCTGGCGCGTTCCACCGGCGAGAGGAGCAGGCCATGGACCGCGAACATGAGAGGAAGGAGCGCGACCTTCCGTCGGACGATCCCAGGCTCGAACGGGAAGCCGAGGAGGCTCGCCGGGCGCTGGACAAGGTGCCGCCGCCCGGCACCGATCCGCTGCACGAAGGGCCTTAGCTTCCAGGGTTAATGCCAGTCAGAAGCTAGGGCGCCCAATCGGCACATCGAAGAGGGAACGATCGAGCATCTGCGCTCCGCGCGGCCGTTTCAATTTCAGTCGAACGGAATCTAGCCCCCGAGCCGTTTCTCCAGCGCCTTCTTCTGCGCCCCGTTCATATGCAGGCCGAGCTTGCTGCGCCGCCACAGCACGTCCCCGGCGGTGCGGGCGAATTCGCGCTCGACCAGCCACGCCACCTCGCGCTCGTAAAGGCCGGCGCCGTAATCGCGGCCGAGGTCGGCCAGCCGCGCCGCATCGCCGATCATCTCCCTGAGCCGCGTGCCGTAGGCGCGGGAGAGACGCAGCACCAACGGCGCCGGCATCCACCCCGCAATCTCGTCCAGCCATTCGAGGAAGGCGGGGTAGACGTCGCCGCCGGGCAGCATCCGCCAGCCGGTCGAGCGGCGTCCGTCGATCCCGAGCAGATCCACCGCTTTCTCGGCGAGGGCGCGGGCGGTGGTGATCTTGCCGCCGAAGACGGAGAGCAATTTCGGCCCCGGCACGGGGTCGACGGCGAGGTGATAGTCGCGGGTCACCGCCTTGGCGTCGGCGCTGCCGTCGTCGTGCAGCGAGCGGATGCCGGAATAGCTCCAGACCACATCGCCCGGCGCCACCTGCTCGATGAAATAGCGGTCCGCCGCCTCGCACAGATAGCGGATCTCTTCGGCGGAGATCTGCGCCTCCCCGGGGCGCTCGACCGGGATGTCGGTCGTGCCGATCAGGGTGAAGTCCTCCTCGAAGGGCAAGGCGAAGACGACCCGGCCGTCCGGCTGCTGGAGGATATAGGCCTGATCGCCGTCCCATAATTTCGGGACGACGACATGGCTGCCCTTGACCAGGCGCAGGCGGTCGCCGCTGGCCGCGCCGAGGCGGCCGAGCACCTCCGCCACCCAGGGCCCGGCGGCGTTGACGATGGCGCGGGCGGCGACGCTGCGCCCGTCCGACAAATCGGCCTGCCAGACGTCGCCGGCGCGCCGGGCGGAGAGGAGGGCGATGCGGGTGGCGATCTCGGCGCCGTTCTCGGCGGCGTCGACCGCGTTGAGGACGGTGAGCCGCGAATCGTCGGCCTTGGCGTCCCAATAGGTGAGCAGGCGGCGGCGGTCCTTGAGCGGCGCCTGCAGCGCGGGCGCGCGCCGCCCGACCCGCCGCGAGCACGGCAGGCTGCCCCGGATCGAGAAGAGGTCGTAGAGGAGGAGGCCGGCGCGGATTAGCCAGTGCGGCCGCATCCCGCGGCCATACGGCAGGACGAAGCGGAGCGGCCGCACCACGTGCGGTGCGGTCCGGAGCAGGATCTCGCGCTCCCGCAGCGCTTCGCGGACCAGGCGGAATTGGCGATATTCGAGATAGCGAAGGCCGCCATGGATCAGCTTCGACGAAGCCGAGCTGGTATGGCCGGCGAGATCGTCCTTCTCGACCAGCAGCACCGAGGCGCCGCGGATCGCCGCGTCGCGCGCGATCGCCGCGCCGTTGATGCCGCCGCCGACGACGAGAAGATCGTAGCTGTCCATCGCCGCGGCTGTAACGCTGTTCGGCGCGGCTGGGAAAGGGGAGGGCTGGGCTTTCCCGCCGGCTCGACAGCCCGAAGCAACTGTGGAAACAAAGCGCCATGGCCGAGGAGCTTCTGCTCGTCATCGACGAAGGCACGACCAGCAGCCGGGCGATGCTGTTCGCCGCCGATGGCGCCTGCCGCGGAGTCGAGCAAAGGGAGCTGCGCCAGCATTTCCCGCGGCCGGGATGGGTCGAGCATGACGCCGAGGAGATCTGGGCCTCCAGCCTCGCCTGCGCCCGCGCCGTCGTCACCCGGGCCGGCGGCGCGGCGCGGATCGCCGCCATCGGCATCGCCAATCAAAGGGAGACGATCCTGTTCTGGAGCCGGCGGACGGGCCGGCCGCTCGCCCCCGCCATCGTCTGGCAGGACCGCCGCACCGCTGCCGCCTGCGAGGCGCTGCGCGAGGCGGGGCACGAGCCGGCGGTCCAGGCCGCAACCGGGCTGCTGCTCGATCCCTATTTCAGCGCCTCCAAGATCGCCTGGGCGCTGGAGCATTGGCCGCAGCTTCGGGAAGCGGGCGAGGATCTGTGCGTCGGCACGGTCGAAAGCTGGCTGGTCTTCCGCCTGACCGGGGGACTTCACCTGTCGGACGCGACCAATGCGTCGCGGACCGCCCTGATGGACATCCGCACCGGCCGCTGGGACGATTCCCTGCTCGACCTGTGGGGGGTGCCGCGCCCGGCGCTGCCGGAGATCGTCGATTGCGCCGGCGCCTTCGGAACCACTTTGGCCGAGCATTTCGGCCGGCCGCTGCCGATCGCCGGCATGGCCGGGGACCAGCAGGCCGCCTCGATCGGCCAAGCCTGCCTCGCCGCCGGCGACACCAAGGCGACCTACGGCACCGGCGCCTTCGTCCTCACCAATACCGGCGACGAGATGCATTCCAGCCGCCACCGCCTGCTCTCGACCGTCGCCTGGCAGCTCGCCGGCATTCGCAGCTATGCACTCGAAGGCTCTGTTTTCGTTGCCGGAAGCCTGATCAAATGGCTGCGCGACGATCTCGGCCTGATCGCCGATGCGGGCGAATGCGAGACGCTGGCGCGCTCGGTGCCCGACAGCGGCGGCGTCGTCATCGTGCCGGCGCATAGCGGTCTCGGCGCCCCGCATTGGCGGCCGCTCGCCCGCGGCGTCATTTCCGGCCTCAGCTTCTCGACCGGCCGCGCCCAGCTCGTCCGGGCCGCGCTCGAGGCGATGGCGCATCAGACCCATGATCTGATGGAGGCCTTCGCCGCCGACGGCGCGCGCTGGGAGAGCCTGAAGGTCGACGGCGGCATGGCCGCGAACGACTGGCTGGCGCAGGATCTGGCGGACATGCTCGACCTCCCCGTCGAGCGGCCGCTGTTCGTCGAGACGACCGCCCTGGGGGCGGCGATGCTGGCCGGGATCGGCTGCGGCCTGTTCGCCTCGCTCGCCGAGGCGGCGGCGATGCGCGGCGAGGTCGAGCGCTTCGTCCCCGACATGGTTCCGGAAACCCGCCGCAGCCGCCTCGACGGCTGGCGCCGGTCGCTCGTCACGATGCTCGGCTGAGGATTGCTATCCCTTTCTAACGGCGCTAGAAATTCTGGATCGAGCGGCGCCGCCGGCGCCGTCTGTAAAGGGGGATGAGCATGTCCATGATCGTGATTGCCGCGGCGCTCGCCGCGTCGGCCGCCGCTCCGGCGCCGGCCGCGAATCCGGGGAAGACCTACGCCAACGAGCTGAGCTTTTTCCGCGAGAGGAATTACAGCGGCGCCGACTATCCCGTCCGCCGCGCCAATTCCGAGATCGTGCTCGACTTCAACGTCGGCAGCATCAGCCTCAACCCCGGCGATACCTGGGAAGTGTGCGCGATGACCCATTTCCGCAACTGCATCACGCTCACCGAGAGCGTCCCCGACGCCTCTAGGATCGGCATTACCGGCCAGATGGGCTCCGCCCGCCTGCTCAAGAAGAAATAGGGCCCGAGAAGAGCGGGGCTGGGAGCGCGCTGACGCGATCTTAATCCTTGGCGGCTATCCGGCCGCCATGGCCCAGCGCATCCATCTGATCGCCGCCGCGCGCCCCAATTTCATGAAGGTGGCGCCGCTCTGGCACGCGCTCGCCGCCGCGCCCGATTTCGCGCCCGTGCTGGTCCATACCGGCCAGCATTACGACGCCAACATGTCGGACGCCTTCTTCGCCGACCTTGGCCTGCCGCAGCCCGATCATCATCTCGGCATCGGCTCGGGCAGCCATGGCGAGCAGACCGGCGGCGTCATGATCGCCTATGAGAAGATCGCTTTGGCGGACGGGCCCGACTGGCTGGTCGTCGTCGGCGACGTCAACTCGACCGCCGCCTGCGCCCTGGTCGGCGCCAAGCTCGGCATTCCCGTCGTCCATCTCGAAGCCGGCCTCAGGAGCCGCGACCGGACGATGCCGGAGGAGATCAACCGGCTCGTCACCGACGCGATCGCGGACGTGCTGTGGACGCCCTCGCCCGACGCCGACGACAATCTCCTCGCCGAGGGCGTCGCCAAGGCCCGCATCAGCCGCGTCGGCAACATCATGATCGACAGCTTCGAGCTGGTCCGCCCCGCGATCGAGGCGGCGGACGTGCCGGCCGAGCTGAAGCTGGACCGCGGCGGCTATGGCGTGGTGACCTTGCACCGCCCGGCCAATGTCGACGAGCCGGCGCAGCTCGCCCGCCTGGTCGACGCCCTGATCGAGGCGCAGCGCAGCCTGCCGCTCGTCTTTCCGGTCCATCCGCGGACGGCGAAGCGCCTCCGCGGCGCTTTGCTCGACAGCCGTCTCGCCCGCGCCGGCATCAGGCTGGTCGAGCCGATGCCCTATGTCCGCTTCATGAGCCTCGTCACCGGCGCGGCCGCCGCGATCACCGATTCGGGCGGCATCCAGGAAGAGACGACCTATCTCGGCATCCCCTGCCTGACGCTCCGCGACAATACCGAGCGGCCGGTGACCATCGCCGAGGGCACCAACCGGCTGGTCAAGCCGGCGACGCTGGCGCTAGAGCTGGACCTGGCGCTGAAATCGCCGCGGCCGGTCCGCTGCCCGGAGCTCTGGGACGGCCGGACCGCCGGACGCTGCATCGCCGACCTAAGGCGCCGGAGCGGCCCCGCCAGGCTCCCCTCCGCCGCGCGCGGGCCGCTCGGCTTCGCCGCCGACGCCGCCGCCCGGCACGGGCCGATCGAGGAGCGCCGCCGGGCTAGCGGGCGATCCAGCTATCGTCGATCATCCTGACGATCGCCGAGAAATCCTTGCCGGCGCCGCCGAGGCCCTCCGCGAAGCGGGTGTAGAGCTCCTCCGCGGCGCTTCCCATCGGCGTGTAGCTGTCGACGCTCCGCGCCGCCTCCATCGCCAGCCGCAGATCCTTCAGCATCAAAGCGGCGGCGAAACCGCCTTCATAGTCGCGGTCGGCCGGCGTCACCGGGCCGATTCCGGGGAGGGGGCAGTAGCTGGTCAGCGACCAGCATTGGCCGGAAGCCTGGGAGGCGATGTCGAAGAAAATCTGCGGATCCAGCCCCAATTTCCGGGCGAGGACCATCGTCTCGCAGGTGGCGACCATCGAAGCGCCGAGCAGCATGTTGTTGCAGATCTTCGCCGCCTGGCCCGAGCCGGGGCCGCCGGCATGGATCACCGTCTTGCCCATCTTCTCGAGGATCGGCCGCGCCCGCTCGAACGCCTCGTCGCTGCCGCCGACCATGAAGGTGAGCGTCCCCGCATCCGCCGCGGCGATGCCGCCGGAGACCGGCGCGTCGACCATGCGATAGCCGGCCGCATCGGCTTTCTGGACCTCTTCCCGCGCGGTGACGACGTCGATCGTCGAGCAGTCGATCAGGATGGCGGTGGTCAGCGCCTGGCCCAGGACGCTGCTCTCATAGACGTCGCGGACATGCTTGCCGGCGGGCAGCATCGTCACCACCGCCTCGGCATCCTTGACCGCCTCGGCGGCGGACGAGGCGCGGACGCAGCCATGCTCCCCGGCTTTGGCCAGAGCCGCCTCGGACAGGTCGAAGGCGGTCACCTCATGCCCGGCCTTCACCAGATTCGCGGCCATCCCGCCGCCCATATTGCCGAGACCGATAAATGCGATGCGTGCCATGTCACTTCCTTCCATGCCCCCACTCCCCTTGTGGGAGAGGGTTGGGGAGAGGGGTGCGAAGCGAAGCTTCGCAGGCTGCCG
>JAXDOV010000043.1:0-10459 GCA_034668705.1 Sphingomonadales bacterium | reverse complement strand
GACAAGAATCTCGGCGGCTATCTGGTCCGCAAGACCGGCCGCGACATGCTGCTCTGGCCGGGCGTCTGCATCGTCCACGAAGCCTTTTCGGAGACCGAGCTGCTGAAGCTGATGGCCGAGCATCCCGGCGCGCCGGTGCTCGCCCATCCCGAATGCCCGCCGCACATCCTCGACCATGCCGACCAGATCGGCTCGACCAAGGCGATCCTCGATTTTGCGCTGAAGTCGCCCTCGGAGGTGATGATCGTCGCCACCGAGCCGCATATCATCCACCAGATGGAGAAAGCGGCGCCGGGCAAGATTTTCATCGGCGCGCCCGGCGCGGACGGCAATTGCAACTGCAACATGTGCCCGTACATGGCGCTCAACACGCTCGAGAAGCTCTATCTGGCGCTGCGCGACCTCACGCCGCGGGTGGAGATGGACGAGATGCTCCGCCTCGCCGCCAAGAAGCCGCTGGACCGCATGCTGGAGATGGCGGGGAACACGGTCGGCAAGGGCGACGTCGGCAGGCCGATCTTCGCGGATTGAGCCGCGGCAAGGGTGGCTTTCCGCCGTCCGGTTGACATCCCGGCCCCTGCCGGGTTGGACGGGCGCGGACGCGCCGTCCCCGCCGGAGACCTGCCTTGCATCGCCTGCTGCTCCCCGCTCTCTCCCTGCTCCTCCTCGCCGCCGCCGCGCCCGCTTCGGACGATCCCTGGCTCTGGCTGGAGGAGGTCGACGGGCCGCGCGCGCTGGCCCAGGTGGAGGCGTGGGACAAGGCGAGCGAGGATCTCCTCACCCGCGACCCGAAATATGAGAGTTATCGCGACCGGGCGCGGGCGATCCTCGACGATGAGAGGCAGATCGCGGCGCCGGAGCGGGTGATGGGCGACCGCGTCGCCAATCTGTGGCGCGACGCGCGCAACCCGCGCGGCCTGTGGCGGATCTCGCCGCTCGCCGCCTATCGGGCCGGCAAGCCGCAATGGCGGACGCTGATCGACGTCGACGCGCTCGGCAAGGCGGAGGGAAAGAGCTGGGTCTGGCACGGCGCCGACTGCCTCGCCCCGGATTATCGGCGCTGCCTGGTCTCGCTGAGCCCCGGCGGCACCGACGCCGAAATCGTGCGCGAGTTCGACACCGGCACCGGCCGCTTCGTCGAGGGCGGCTTCAGCCTGCCGGCGGCGAAGAGCAATGTCGCCTGGGTCGATGCCGATACCCTGCTCGTCGCGACCGATTACGGCGCCGGCTCGCTCACCGCGTCCGGTTATCCGCGCATCGTCAAATCCTGGAAGCGCGGCACGCCGCTCGCCGCCGCGCCGATCCTGTTCGAAGGCGGGACGGCCGACGTTTCGGTCGATCCGGTGTCGCTGGACGATGGCGGCCGGCGCTGGACCCTGATCCGCCACGGCAAGACCTTCTGGACCAACGAATATCGCCTGCTGACGCCGGGCGGCCGCCTGGTGGCGGTGCCGATCCCCGCCGATGCCGGGGTCGAGGACGCGATCGGCGGCCGGCTGATCGTCAAGCTGCAGAGCCCGCTCGGCCGCTTCGGCGAAGGCACCCTCGTCGCTTATCGCCTGGATCGCATCGCCGCCGGCCAGGCGGCCGCGCCGGAGCTGGTGATGGCGCCGGCGCCGAGCCAGGCGATCGAGGAGGTCGCCGCTTCCGACCATGTGCTCTGGGTCAAGGCGCTCGACAATGTGTCGGGCCGGCTGTTCGCGCTGACGCCGCGGCGGAGCGGCGGCGGCTGGACCGCGGCGCCGGTGCCGGTGCCGCCGCACAGCACCGTCCATTTGCTGCGGGCGGCGGGGAAGCAGGACCTCGCCTTCGCCACGGTCGAGAACATGCTGACGCCGCCGGGCCTCTACGCGATCACGCCGGGCGCGAAGCCCGCCCTCGTCCAGAGCCTGCCGCCGAAGTTCGACGCGCGCCTCTTCACGGTCGAGCAGCGTTTCGCCCGCTCGAAGGACGGCACAAGCATCCCCTATTTTCTCGTCCGCCGGAAGGATTCGCGCGGGCCGCGGCCGGCTTTGATCCACGCTTATGGCGGTTTCCGCGCCGCGCAGACGCCCTCCTATCTCACCGGCGAGCCCTATCGCGCCGGGCCGCTCGCCATGTTCTGGGCGGAGGAGGGCAATGCCTATGTCCTCGCCAATATCCGGGGCGGCGGCGAATATGGCGCGCGCTGGCACCGCGCCGCTCTGCGCGAGCACCGGCAGCGCGCGTTCGACGATCTCCATGCGGTCGCCGAGGATCTGATCCGTACCGGCGTCACCGCCAAGGGGAAGATCGGCATTTCCGGCCGCTCGAACGGCGGCCTGCTGGTCGGCGTGGCGGTCACCCAGCGTCCCGACCTCTATTCGGCGGCGATCGACGGCTCGCCCCTGCTCGACATGAAGCGCTATTCCCATCTGCTCGCCGGCGCGTCGTGGATGGACGAATATGGCGATCCCGACAAAGACGCCGACTGGGCCTTCATCTCGAAATACTCGCCCTATCAGAATGTGAAGCCGGGCATCCGCTATCCGGCCATGTTCTTCTACAGCTCGACCAGGGACGATCGCGTCCATCCCAGCCATGCGCGCAAGATGGCGGCGCGCCTTGGCGAGTATGGCAACCGATTCTATTTCCACGAATATATGGAGGGCGGCCATTCGGTCGGCGCCGACCATAAGGAGGATGCGAAGCGCGCCGCCTTGCTGATGGCCTATCTGAAGCGGGAGCTGGGCGGGGCAGGGCGATGAGCTTCGCGCTTCCCGGCTTCGATCTCGACGCCTTCGTCGCGGCGACGCTCGCCGAGGATCTCGGCGCGGCCGGGGATATCACCTCCGCCGCCGTCATTCCGGCCGATGCGCGCTTCAACGGCGTGATGGACAGCCGCGACGCGATCGTCGCCGCCGGCCTGCCGATCGCCGAAGCCTTCTTCCGCGCGCTCGATCCCGACGTTGAAATCGAGCCTTTGTGCGAGGACGGGCAGAGGGCGGCGGCGGGGACGGATCTCCTCCGCCTCTCCGGCCGCGCCCGCGCTCTGCTCACCGCGGAGCGCTCGGCGCTCAATGTCGTCCAGCATCTCTCCGGCATCGCCACTTTGACGCGCGATTATGTCGATGCGATCGCCGGCACCGGCGCCATCCTGCTCGATACCCGCAAGACCATCCCCGGCCTTCGCCTCCTCGAAAAATATGCGACCCGCCTGGGCGGCGCGCAGAATCATCGCATGGGCCTGTGGGATGCGGCGATGATCAAGGACAATCATGTCGCCGTCGCCGGCGGGGTGGGGGAGGCGGTGCGCCGCGCCGCCGCCGCCGGCATCGGGCGGATCATCGTCGAGGTCGACCGGCTCGACCAGATCGCGCCGGCTCTGGCCGCCGGCGCCACCCACCTCCTCCTCGACAATATGGACCCGGCCACCTTGCGCGCGGCGGTGCGGATCGTCGGCGGCCGCGTGCCGACCGAAGCGAGCGGCGGCGTCACCCTCGAGACGATCCGCGCCAAGGCCGAGACGGGCGTGACCTATGTCTCGGTCGGCCGCATCACCCAATCGGCGCCGGCGGCCGATATCGGCCTCGATTTCGCCGCCGCCTGAGCCTTTTCGCCTTTCCGGCCCGCAGCCGCTCGGCTAGAATTGGATAATAACAGGAGGGGAATGAAGATGCGGCCCAAGTCCATCGTCAATTTCGAACGCGTGGTTCTGTTGTCGATCCTTATCGGCATCGTGAGCAGCTGGCTTAGCTGGGACAAGATGCTGGCGATGGCCCAGGCCCAGGCCCAGGCGCAGGGCGGAACGGTCAAGGTCGGGCCCGGTTTCCTGATCGGCGTCCAAGTGTTCCTGATCGCTGTCTATCTGCTGCTGGTCTGGCTGATCAGCCGCAAGGGCAGCCCGATCGCCAAGTGGATCTATGTCGTGATCGCGGTGCTCATTCTGATCGCGGCCGTCCTCGGTATCGGCAAGATGGCGGCTTACGGCACCGTGCCGCTCGTGCTTGCCGTCGCGCAGCATCTGCTGACCCTGGTCTCGCTGTGGCTCCTCTTCCAGCCCGACTCGAAGGCATGGTTCGCCGAAGGCCGCACCGCCGACCCCGCCGACTTGCGCTGACGTTCGGTGGCACTGCGTCAGCGCCGCCCGATCACCTCGCCCTCGATCGTCCGGCTCGCCGGATGATGCTTGTCGAGCCAGCGCTTGATGATCCGGAGGTTGCGGCTGTTCGAGCGGAAGAAGAAGTCGGGGATCGCGCCGACCAAGGGGATGGCGCCGAGCAGGAAGTCGAAGCCGACATTGCCGGCCATGCGGGCGATATGCCATTTCGGCATGCCGAGGTTGCGCGCCTCCCAGACGATCCAGGCGCCGAGGCCCGCGGCGACGATGTCGCCGACGACCGGAACCAGATCGAGGACGACGTCGAGGCCCATCGGCCGGTTGAGGCCGGGGACGACGAACATCCGCTCGAGCACTTTCTCCATCGCCTCGACCCGGCGGCGGACCGAGGCGGGGTCGCGGCCGATCGGCAGGCGGTTGGCGACGGCCTCGAAATCTTCCTGCGAAACCGCCATTCGAACGCCTCCTATTGCTGGCCGCGGAGCAACTCTCCCGCCGGATGCCGACCGAAGATGTTCGGGCGGAAGCCGACGAGCCGCGGCGACACCAGAGACCAGCGCAAAGGTGCCGCCAGGGGAATGAACGGCGCTGCGGCCGCAAGGGTCCCGTCGGCCTGGATGAGGAAGGCGCGGCGGGCGTCCTGGGTCGGCGCCGTCCGCGCCGCCTCCAGCGCGGCGTCGGCGGCAGGATCGCAGATCCGGCTCGCCTCGCAGGCGAAATGGCGGAGGTACCAGCTGGCGAGGCTGGCCGGCGCCACCTCGTCGATCAGGCGGAGGTCGGCGGGCTGGTCCGGCGCGGCCCGGACCGCCTGTACGCCGACCGCCGCCCAGTCCCGGCGGAGCAAGG
This sequence comes from Sphingomonadales bacterium, assembly GCA_034668705.1. Taxonomy (GTDB): domain Bacteria; phylum Pseudomonadota; class Alphaproteobacteria; order Sphingomonadales; family Sphingomonadaceae; genus Allosphingosinicella. The sequence goes on along the minus strand of JAXDOV010000043.1, from coordinate 5,535 downwards.
CGAAGAGCAGCCGGTAGCCGGGGCCGTCGGGCAGCGCGACGCCGACCCGCAGCCGGCCGCCGGCACCCGCCAGCGTGCGGGCGGCGAGGGCGCGGCGCTGCGCCAGCGGCAGGGACGTCCAGGCCGGCGCGGCGGGCGCGGATATCCCTTCGATCCCGGCGGGAAGCAGGCTCGCGCGCACCTGCATCCGCGCCGCCGGGAAGGCGGCGGCGAGCGCGTCGCGATCGATCGCCATGGCGAGCGCCTGGCGCGCCTCCGGTCCGGCCAGCGGCCCTTCGCCGCCGGTGAAGGCGAGGCCGAACAGGCCGCCGACCGGATCGAAAACCAGGCTCCGCGCCGCCGGGCCGGTCGCCGAAGCGAGCGGCAGGTCGCCGATCGTGCCGCCGAGGACGAGGTCGGCCAGCCCCAGGTCGAAACGCGCCGCCGCCGTCGCCGCCGGTTCGCCGCGCAGCAGCACCGGCGGATCCGTCGCGGCGGGCGGCGCCTCCTCGTCGGGCGGTGGCGGTGCGAGCAGGAGTCCGCCGCCTTCCGGCCGAACGATCCGGTACGGCCCGGCGCCGCGGTCGGCGCGGATGAGGGCGAGCTCGGGCTGGGCGAGCAATTGGAGGAAATTGGGACGCGGCGACTTGAGGCTGATCTCCAGCACCTCGTCGGTCATCACGTCGATCTCGTCGATCGCGCCGAGGCTCGGCTTCAGCGGGTTGCGGCTGCCCGGCGCCGCCGCCGCTTTGAGGCGGGCGACGACCTGCTCGGCGGTGATCCGCCCGCCGCCGCCGGGCCAGTCGGCGCGGGCGAGGCGGAAGGTGTAGCGCAGGCCGTCATTGGAGACGATCCAGCTCTGGGCGAGGCCCGGCACGACGTCGCCGGTGGCGTCGAAGCGGACCAGCCCCTCGGCGACGCTTTCGAGCAGGAAGGCGGAGGGCGTGTCGAGCGGGACGCGATTGGGATCGGCCATCAGCGGCGGCCCGCCGATCGCGCTCACCGCCACCGGCCCGCTCGCCTCGCGCCGGCAGCCGGGCAGGAGCATCAGCCCCGCCGCCAGGGCCGCCAGCAGGAGCGCGTGAGTCCGCATGCGGACCCTCGATAGCGCAGCCGCGCGCCGATGGTGAGGCCTTTACCGCTCCTTCATTTTTACAGCGCTAGAGTCCATCATTGGACGAGGACCCGAACGCGATGGATTCCGCCGGAGGCTCACCCGCTTATTACAAGCAGCGGCGCGCGGCCCGGACCAATGTCCAGGGCGCCGCCGAGCTCAGCCAGTCCGGCCTGTACAAGGTCGAGGTGACGATCCGCGACGTCTCGACCGGCGGCTTCATGGCCGAATGCCCCGAGCCGGTCCGCATCGGCAGCCACGTCTCGCTCGAAGTCCCCGGCATCGGCTCGGTCCGCGCCCAGGTCCGCTGGCAGCTCGGCGGCCGCATGGGCGGGATGTTCCTCGACCCGATCAGCCTGTCGCGCTGCGAATGGACGGCGACGCCGGTCGAATCGGACCGGCAGGAGGCGCTCGCCTGACCGCGCCCGCTGGCGCGCTCAGATCCAAAAATCGATCGTTCCCGGCGTCTCGGACTTGAACGGCGCCGCGACGGCCGGCAGCCCGGCGGTCGCCAGCACCGACCCGACCGGCACCTGGTCGCTCCGCGCCAGCTGGTTCCCCGTCTTCGCCATCAGGGCCGCCAGCAGAGGGGTGCGCGGCACCTCCGTCCCCTTGGCCGGATTGCCATAGGCGCCGGGATCGGTGGAGCACATGGCGACGCAGCCCGCTTTCATCGCCTTGACCACGTCCATCGGCGTCGCATTGGTGCTGCCATGATGACCGACCTTGTAGAAGTCGAGATTGCCCAGGATCTTCCTGCTTTGGGCGGTCAGGCCGGTATGGCCGGGGGTGCCGATGGCGCCGCCGAACAGGAAATTGGCCCAATTCCCCCATTGCGCGTCGCCGCTGAACAACAGGGTCTTGCCGGCGAAGGTGAAGAGCACGACGACGCTTTGGTTGTTGAGCGCATTGTCGGCCTTCTGCGCCGCCGCCGCCAGCGCGTCGGGCTGGCTCGCGACGATGCGGTTCTCGATCTCCTCGGGCGTGAAGAGGGGCTGATCGTCCTTCGGCCAGGGGAATTGGGCAAGGGCATAGGCCGGCGAGAAGAGCTCGGCCGGCCCGTTGTCGTCGCCGGCGCCGGAGGTGAGATATTGATGCGCCGCATTGTCCATCTGCGCGACCAGGTTGAGGTCGCGCGGCGGCCCCAATATGGCGGCCTCCAGCCCGGCCGCCGCCAGCTCGTCAGGCAAAGCAGGGGTGTCGCCGGCTGCGTAATAATCGACCGGGGTCGGGCTGCCGTCGGCGGTCTTGAAGCTGTGCAGCATGACGAGGGCGCCGGCATTGCCGCCCCCTTTGGCGACGCCGAGGGCATTGCCGGCCATGCGCAGATACTCGTCGTCGCCCGGCGCGGCGCGGGCGGCCAGCGCCGCCTGCAGATGCTGGGCGGTCGCGGCGATGCCGGCCTGGATCCTGAGCGCCTTGCCGTCGCCCGGATCCTCGAACCAGGACATCCACACCCGCTCGACCGCGAAGGTCTTGAAGATGTCGCTGGCCGAGGCGAAGCCCGAAATATGGTCGGCATGGCGATGGGTCATGATGACCAGAGCCAGCCTGCCGTCGGTATCCTCCTTCAGCTGCTGCACCGCCGCGCCGATGACGCCGAGATCGTGGGCGTGGACGCCGCAATCGACGAGGATATGGGCCATGCCGCCCGCCGCGGCCGGCACCGAAATCAGGAAGAAGTCGCCGAAGCCGACGCGGTACATGCGGATGCGCACGCCCGCCTCCGTCTCTGCGGAATCTCCGGCGGCGGTCGAAGCGGTCGCCATGTCATGCCCCTCCATGGATCAGGCAGAAATCGATGGTGATGCGGCCATCGGGCCCCTGCCTGGCGATCTCGCTGGCAGCGAGCGTCGTGCGCAGCCTTTGCTCGCGCGGCGCGTCCAGGCGCTTGGCGATGGCGTAGCGGACATAGGGATCGTGCCGCTTCCGCCCCTCGCTCGGCGGCCGGGCGACGATCAGGGTGACGCCGCTGCGCAAAGGCACCGGCCCCGCGCTGCTCATGGCTTCGTCGGCCCTGGTCTGGATCAGCTCGACGACCATCTCGACCTTCAGCGATCCGTCCTGGCCGACGCGGAACATCGGGTGGAAGGAGGGCACCTCGATGTCGGGCTCCTCGTCGAAGCCCAGAATGTGGGCATGGTCCTTCGCCCATTTTCGCAGCAGATCGCCGTCATGGTCCTGCTCGTCGCGGGTGAGGCCGTTGGGATCGCCGAACTGGAGGCCGGGCACCGGCAGCAGGCCGGCTTCGATCTCCGGCCAGCATAACGAGCCTTCCGAGAAATAGGCGGCGTCTTCGGCGACGATGCCGCGCAGGCGGAAGGCCTGCATCAGCGCGTCGCGGACCCCGTCGGTGTCGTTGGGATAGAAATCGCGGTCGGCGGTGATCAGCGCCCGCAGGAAATCGCCGAAGGTGATGTCGACCGGCGGGCAATAATCGAGCGAGCGCGCGCAGACGGTGAAGAACATCTCCGCGGTGCGGCTCGCCTCGGCGGCGAGCAGCTCGGCGAGCGCGGTTGGCACGTCGTCGCTGTGCCGGCCGCCGGAGCGGTAGATGCGCAGCAGCGGCGTCGCCCGCGCCAGATAGACCGAGAAATAGGCGTCGAACACCGCGGCGACCAGGATCGAGCCGCGGCTATGCGGCTCCGTGACCGTCAGGATGTCCGTCGAATTGGGCGGCGTGCCGAGGGCGGAGCGGAGCGAGCCGTGCATGCCCGAGGCCTCGCCGAACTGGTTGGCGAGGCCGATCAGCGGATTCGCCTCGGCGATATCGGCCTGGATCTGGGCGCCGCTCTTCTTCCGGTCCGCCGGATCCCCGTCCGGAGCGACGGCGGACGCGCTCTGCAGGTGGAGCGCGTAGAGCCGGCCGCCCGTCTTCTGGAGCGTGTCGATCAAGGTCTCGCGATGCGAGAAATGGCGGAACAGCGCCGCCAGATCGGCAAAGGCCTCGTGAAAGGCGGCGACGTCGATATTGGTCGGCTCCATGAAATAGGTGCGGATGCCGTCGACGATGGCGTGGGTGGTCTCATGCGCGACGATGTCGTGGGAGAGGCAGGTGAAGACGGTCTGCCCCGGCAGGTTCTGCCCCGGATCGGTCATGCTGGCGCGGAAATAGCCGAACAGGATGCCGTGCACGTCCGGGCTGTAAAAGGCATTCGCCTCCCTCAGCGCATGCGGGTGGAGGAGCAGGCGGTCCTTGCGGCCGGTGATCTGCCGGCCGTCGGCGTCGATGGCGTGGCGCCAGTGGACCCGGCGGCCGAGCGCCGCCTCGAAGCGCTCCAGCGTCTCCGACGCGACCGCATAGACCATCTGCTGGTGGAAGCGCGGATCGACCTCGCTCGGATCGAGGCCGCCCTGGATCAGGATCGCCGGATCGTCGAGGTCGACGGGCGCATAATAGGTCTTTTGCGCCCCGTCGTAATCGACCACCGCGAAGCGGTCGCCGATCGGCCCGGGCGAGAGTTTCTCGTAGCGGATCGAGACGCTCATGCAATTGCCGAGGCGCCGGCCCCGGCTCGGATCGTAGGCGAAGGCCTTGAGCGGCCGCCATTGCGGCATGGGGATCTTCAGCGAGGGATCGTAGATGTTGAGCGCCGGCGGCGCGCTGTCGGCCGGCGCGGCCGCCGCACCCTCGGGTCCCACCGTCGCATCTGCCGCCATTGCCCGCCCCCCGAATTAAGACCGGCTCGTCCACGGAGTCGGAATGGGAAGACTATGCCAACATCTTGATTTTGTCACCGCGTCTTTTGCCGCGACTGAGTCGATGTTTTGCAGGGACTTAGGCAGTTATCGGACCAAACTACCGCCTGCCTCTGAAAAGACTGTCTCCCGGCGGCTCCGCCGGATGCTCCAAAAGAAGCGTTCCCCGGATCTTTGCCTGACGCTCTCGAAAAGACCGATCCCCCGACGGTCCTTTCGAGAGCGTGGTGCGGACGGCGGGGAGGGCTAAGCGACCTGCCCGCGGCTGCCGCGAGGGCGAGCCTCGTCGTCGGCTTCGACGTGGCCGGGGCGCTGAGCCTGAGGGCGCCGTCAGACTTCATCGGGCCGGCGGGACCGCCCCGCCCAAATCAACGGCAAGTCGAACAGCACCCTGCTCTCGGCCGGGGCGACGATCACGCTGGCAGCGTCCATCACCGGCCTCACGATCACCAACTGCACGAACTTCCGGGCGAGTCCTCGGCGGTGCCAACGCGACCGCGGGCTATTTCAAGGACAGCGACGGCAAGGTCTGCCTGAGGGGCGCGCTGGCGACGAGTGGGGCCAGTGCCTCCGTCGCGTGACGTGATGGGCAGCCTCATTTGGCTTGAGGGTAGGGGTCTAGGCTGTAGTGACGATTTAATCATTTCAGCCAGAGCATGATGCTGGCGAGTTTGATGAAGCCGAGGAAGTTGGCGGCGAGCTTATCGTAGCGGGTGGCGATGCGGCGCCACTGTTTGAGGCGG
>JAXDOV010000042.1:0-2519 GCA_034668705.1 Sphingomonadales bacterium | reverse complement strand
GGCTCGTAGGGGAGGCCGATCTCCTCCAGCATGATCGAGGCCTTGACGCCGTTCGGCGTGTTCAGCGAGTAGAGCTGGAGCCGGTCGGGATGCTCGGCCGGCCAGCGGCGGGTGATCGGAAATTTCGACAGGTCGACCATGTCCGAGCTCCTTCGGGGGAGCCATGACATAGGATCGCCGGCGCCGCTTGGAAGGGCGGGCCGGCCTACTTGCCGAACACCCTCGCGAAGATCGTGTCGATCTGCTTGAAATGATAGCCGAGGTCGAAGCTCTCGCTGATCTGCTCGGGCGGCAACAGGGCCGTGACCTCCGGGTCCGCCTTGAGCAATTCGAGCAGGGAGAGGCGGCCGTCCGATTCCCAGACCTTCATCGCGTTGCGCTGGACGAGGCGATAGGCATCCTCGCGGCTGGCGCCGGCCTGGGTCAGCGCCAGCAGCACGCGCTGCGAGTGGACGAGGCCGCCCATCCGGTCGAGATTGGCCTGCATCCGCTCGGGATAGACGAGCAATTTGTCGATCACGCCGGTGAGGCGGGCGAGGGCGAAATCGAGCGTCACCGTCGCGTCGGGCCCGATATAGCGTTCGACCGAGGAGTGGCTGATGTCCCGCTCGTGCCACAAAGCCACATTCTCCATCGCCGGCAGCGCATAGGCGCGGACCATGCGGGCGAGGCCGGTCAGATTCTCGGTCAGCACCGGATTGCGCTTGTGCGGCATCGCCGACGAGCCCTTCTGCCCGGGCGAGAAATATTCCTCCGCCTCCAGCACTTCGGTCCGCTGCAGGTGGCGTATCTCGGTCGCGAGCCGCTCGACGCAGGAGGCGACGACGCCCAAAATGGCGAAGAACATGGCGTGGCGGTCGCGCGGGATCACCTGGGTCGAGACCGGCTCGACCTTCAGCCCCATCTTCTCCGCCACATAGGCTTCGACCGCGGGATCCACATTGGCGAAGGTGCCGACCGCGCCGGAAATGGCGCAGGTCGCGATCTCCTCGCGCGCCGCCCTGACCCGCGCCCGGCAGCGGTCGAACTCGGCATGGGCATAAGCGAGCTTGAGGCCGAAGGTGACCGGCTCGGCATGGATGCCATGGCTGCGGCCGATCGTCGGGGTGAGCTTGTGCTCATAGGCGCGGCGCTTCAGCACCGCCAGCAGGCCGTCCAGATCCTCGATCAGCAAATCGGCCGCCCGGCTCAGCTGCACCGCGAGGCAGGTGTCGAGCACGTCCGAGCTCGTCATCCCCTGGTGGAGGAAGCGCGCCTCCGGCCCGACATGCTCGGCGACGCTGGTCAGGAAGGCGATGACGTCGTGCTTCACCTCGGCCTCGATCGCGTCGATCCGCTCGACGTCGAAGCCGCCTTTCTCCCACACCGCTTGCGCCGCCTCCTTGGGCACGATGCCGAGCTCGGCCATCTTGTCGAGCGCATGGGCCTCGATCTCGAACCAGATGCGGAAGCGCGTCTCCGGCGCCCAGATGCTGGCCATCTGCGGCCGCGAATAGCGGGGGATCATCGGCGCTTCCTGACAGTCGATTGGAAGCGGCGCGCCTAGCAGGGTCGCGGCGGGCCATCAATGCGACGAAGCGGCGGAACGGCGCGCGCCGCCGCTTCGTTTCCTGCCGAAACAGACAGAAGCCAGGAGAAGGAACATGCTCAAGACCATCCTGCTCGGCAGCGCGCTCGTCCTCGCCATGCCCGCATTCGCCCAGAGCCCGGCCAGCCACGGCCCGGTCAACACCGGCAGCGTCGGCACGACGGGGCACGATCCGCTGCAGACCGCCGACGACGCCACCGTCCAGACCAATGCGACGCCGTCCACCGACGTCCAGGCGCGCGGCGACGTCAGCGGCACCTCGCTCGGCCAGCGCGCGAGCCTCGCGGCGCCGACCGGCACCTGCCTGCGCAACGGCCGACCGGGCCGGATGTCGAAGGCCTGCAGCACGCCCAATACGGGAATGACGGGCAACGTGGGAATGACGGGCAATGCGGGAATGACCGGGACGGCCTCGGCCGCCGCCGGCGCCGGCTGGACCGGCGGCGCGTCCGCCTCCTCCTACACCGGCATGGGCGGCCCCGACACCGGCACGCGCTCCTATCCGGTCTGCTCGCGCACCGTCACCGACAACTGCACCCAGACCGGACGCCAGCGGCGCCACCGCTAACCGCCTCTCGCCCCTCCCGTAGAGTACACAACCAAAGCCCGCGCGGCTGCGCGTTCGGCGCGCTCTTCCTCCGCCATGGGCCGAGCGGACATTCGCGCGGAGCGGCGTTAACCTGAAACAGAACTCGTTCCCCTAGATGTGCAGGGACAGCAGGGGACCGATCATGAAGTTCGTTTTACTGAAATCGCGCGGCGGCGACTATATGGTGGTGGCGGGCAACGTCGCCTGGCTGCGATCGCATGAGAACGGGCAGACCAAGGTCGGGGTCGTCGGCGGGGACTCGCTCCTCGTCGCCGGAAGCATCGAAGAGACGGCCGCCACGATCCTCGCGGGCTGATGCAGGTGCTTTAGCCGAACGGATTC
>JAXDOV010000041.1:0-6139 GCA_034668705.1 Sphingomonadales bacterium | reverse complement strand
ATCCTGAGCGTTTTCCTGCTCGCCGTGCCGCCGCTGAAGAGCGCGAAGGACGATCCGCTGATCCTCGCGTGCATCGCCGCCGGCGCATTGCTGTCCATCGCCGGCATGGCGCTGCGCTGGATCGCGGACCGCAAGACGCAGCACCGCATCGACCGGGCGCAGGACGAGCAGCCCGACGGGCTCGGGCGCGGAACGGCGGGCGCCGCCGCACATTGACAGTCTCGCCGGCGGCTCCCACGTGACCGGCCAAAGCAGGAGCGAAAACGAATGGCCCGCGTCGAGATCTACACCAAGTTCGGCTGCCCCTATTGCGCCCGCGCCAAGGCGCTGCTCCAGCAGAAGGGCGTCGAATATGAGGAATATGAGATCAACACCCTCCCCGGGAAGCGCGACGAGATGATGGAGCGGTCGGGCGGCCGCCACACCGTGCCGCAGATCTTCATCGACGGGAAGCATGTCGGCGGCTCCGACGATCTCGCCGAGCTCGAACGCGCCGGCCGGCTCGACCCGATGCTCGCCGGCGGATGACCCGAATCGCGCTCTACCAGGCGCGGACCGGGATCGATCCGGAAGCGAATGAACGGGATCTCGTCGCCGCGATCGAGGACGCGAAAAAAGGCGGCGCGGCGATGTTGTTCACGCCGGAGATGAGCGGCCTGCTCGACCGCGACCGGACGCGCGCCGCTCCCCATTTACGCTCCGAGGCGGAGGATCCGGTCCTCGCCGCCGTCCGCGCGGCGGCCGCCCGCTTCGGCCTCTGGGTCCATCTCGGCTCGCTGGCGCTGCGGCGGGAGGACGGACGGCTCGCCAATCGCGGCTTCGTCATCGACGATCGCGGCGACATCCGCGCCAGCTACGACAAGCTCCATCTGTTCGACGTCGACCTGCCGACCGGCGAGAGCTGGCGCGAATCCGCCTCCTACGCGCCGGGCGAGCGGGCGGTGGTGGTCGAGACGCCGCTCGGCCCGCTCGGCCTCTCGATCTGCTACGATCTGCGCTTTCCCGATCTCTATCGCGCCCTGACCGACGCCGGCGCCAAGCTGATCGCCATCCCGGCGGCCTTCACCGTGCCGACCGGCGAGGCGCATTGGCACGTGTTGATGCGGGCGCGGGCGATCGAGGCCGGCGTGTTCGTCATCGCCGCCGCGCAAAGCGGCCGCCACGGGGACGGACGCGAGACCTACGGCCACAGCCTCGTCGTCGGCCCATGGGGCGAAATCCTGCTCGACATGGGGGGTGAAAAAGGGCTCGGCACTGCCGATATCGATCTGGCCGAGGTGGACGCGGTGCGCGGCCGCCTTCCCGCCATCAGTCACCGCCGCCCGATCCCCCGGCCCGAGCAGCTTCCTTGATCATCTTCGACCTCAAATGCGCGCCGCAAGGCCATGTCTTCGAGGCCTGGTTCGGCTCGACCGCCGATTACGAGGCGCAGCAGGGCAGGGGCCTCGTCTCCTGTCCCTTGTGCGGGTCGCCCGACGTCGCCAAGGCGCCGATGGCGCCGGCTGTGGGCGCCAAGGGCAATCGCCGGCAGGCGCCGGCGGCCCCGGAGCTGGTCTCGGGCGATCCGGAAAAGGTCAAGGCGATGCTCGCCGCCGCCGCCGCGGTGCAGAAGAAGATGCTGGAGGGCTCGGAGGCGGTCGGCGACCGTTTCGCCGACGAGGCCCGCGCCATCCATCTCGGCGAGGCCGAGGCGCGCACCATCCACGGCCGCGCCACCCGCGAGCAGGCGGAGGATCTGCGCGACGACGGCATCGCGGTCGCCCCCTTGCCCTTCCCGATCGCCGATCCCGGCGCGGAGAATTGACCCGGCGGGGCGGGCGCCCTAACTCGCGAGAGCGCGGCCCCGTAGCTCAGCAGGATAGAGCGACAGATTCCTAATCTGTAGGCCACAGGTTCGAATCCTGTCGGGGTCGCCATGTCTCTGGAGGGCAGGAGCGAAGATGGGCGACGCGCGCGACACCACGGACGGCGATCTCGTCCGCCCCGCTCCCAGGATCGCTGTCCCCGACGACGTGCAGGAGGCGGTCCGCACCCTGATCCGCTGGGCCGGCGACGATCCGGCGCGCGAGGGGCTGCTCGACACGCCCGCCCGCGTCGCCCGCGCCTGGAAGGAATATGCGCGCGGCTATGAAGAGGATCCGGCCCGCCATCTCAGCCGCACCTTCGACGAGGTCGGCGGCTATGACGAGATCGTGCTGCTGCGGGACATCCCCTTCCAGTCGCATTGCGAGCACCATCTCGCGCCGATCATCGGCAAGGCCTCGATCGCCTATCTTCCCAGCGAGCGCGTCGTCGGCATTTCCAAGCTGGCCCGGGTCCTCCACGGCTTCGCCCGCCGGCTGCAGGTCCAGGAGCGGCTCACCGCCCAGGTCGCCGACTGCATCTGCGAGCATCTGAAGCCGCAGGGGGTGGCGGTGGTGATCGAGGCCACCCACGCCTGCATGACCGCCCGCGGCGTTCACACGCCCGGCGTGATGATGACCACCAGCCGGATGATGGGCGTCTTCCGCGACGACGAACGCAGCCGCCGCGAAGTGCTCGCATTGATGGGGTATTAGCCCAAATCCTCCCCTGCTTTTGCAGGGGAGGGGGACCATGTGCAATGAGCAGGTCGCCATGTCCCCCGGACATGGCTGCGCAGTGCGGGGCACTGCGCATCTGCTCATGGTGGAGGGGCCTCTTGAGCAGCAGGCCCCTCCACCGCGCTACGCGCGGTCCCCCTCCCCTCGAAATCGAGGGGAGGATTTTAGATCACCGCTTCCAGCACCGCCCGGCGCAGCTTTTCCATGCCGAGCCCGGTCTCGCTCGACGAGACGATGATCTCGGGATGGGCGGCGGGGCGCTTGCGGGCTTCCTCAGCCGTCTGCCTCTCCACCGCCTCGAGCTCGCTCGCCTTCACCTTGTCGGCCTTGGTGAGCACCACCCGGTAGCTGACCGCCGCATCGTCGAGCATCTTCATCACGTCGAGGTCGATCTGCTTGAGGCCGTGGCGGGAATCGACGAGCACCAGCGCCCGCTTCAGCACCGGCCGACCGCGCAGATAGTCGTTCACCAGGTGCCGCCATTTGCGCACCATGTCCTTGGGCGCCTTGGCGAAGCCGTAGCCCGGCATGTCGACGAGGCGGAAGCGGAGCGGCTCGCCCACGTCGAAAAAGTTGAGCTCCTGCGTCCGCCCCGGCGTGTTCGAGGTGCGGGCGAGGGCGGTGCGGTTGGTCAGCCGGTTCAGCAAGGACGACTTGCCGACATTGGAGCGGCCGGCAAAGGCCACTTCCGGCACCGCCGGATCGGGCAGGAATTTCAGCCCCGGCGCCGATTTCAGGAAGGCGATCGGCCCGGAAAAGACCTTCCGCGCCAGCTCGTCCAGCGCTTCCTCGCCGACCTCGCTCACGTCTTGGCCGGCTTCTTCGGACTCTCGTCGGCAGGCGCGTAGCGGGCATAGAGCCAGCGCTGCTGGATCAGGCCGTAGACGTTGTTGCAGACATAATAGAGCTGCAGGCCCGCCGCGAAGGGCGCGAAGATGAACATCATGAACCAGGGCATCAGCGCCATCATCTGCTGCTGCATCGGATCGGTCGCCGGCGGGTTGAGCCGCATCTGCATCCACATGGTGATGCCCAACAGGATCGGCAGGATGCCGAGCGCGAGGAAGGAGGGCGGGGTGAAGTGGAGGAAGCCGAACAGGTTCACCGGCGTCAGCGGATCGGGCGCCGACAGGTCCCTGATCCAGAGATAGAAGGGCTTATGGCGCATCTCCACCGACACCATCAGCACCTTGTAGAGCGCGTAGAAGATCGGGATCTGGATGAAGATGGGGAGGCAGCCGGCCATCGGGTTGACCTTCTCCTCCTGGTACAGCTTCAATATCTCCTGCTGCATCCGCGGCTTGTCGTCCTTGTAGCGGTCCTGGATGACCTTCATCTTCGGCTGGACGACGCGCATCGAGGCCATCGATTTGAACTGCTTCTGGGCGATCGGGAAGAGCAGGGTGCGGATGATGATGGTGAGGCAGATGATCGCCACGCCGAAATTGCCGATATGGTCGTAGAGCCACATCAGCAGGCTGAAGATCGGCTTCATGAACCAGCGGAACCAGCCCCAGTCGATCGCCCGCTCGAGCGGGGTGCCGAGCTCGGCCGTATAGCGATCGAGCAGCTTCACCTCTTTCGCCCCGGCGAAGAAACGGGACTGGACGCTGGCGACCTTGCCCGGCGCGACGACCGCCGGCCCGGCGGCATAATCGGCCTGGAAGCCGCCGCTGCCGCTGGTGCGGAAGGAGGCGTCGACGCCGGCGCGCTGCTCCGGAACCAGCGCGGTCAGCCAATATTTGTCGGTGAAGCCGATCCAGCCGCCGGTCGAGGAGAAATGCTGGTCGCCGCTCTTCTTCAGCTTGTCGTAGCTCCAGTCGTAATTGGCGGCGCCGTTGAACACGCCCATCGGGCCGACATGCATCGTCCAGGTGCCGGGATCGGCGGAGGCCGATGCGCGGCTGACGAGGCCGTAGGGCCTCGCCTTGATCGGGGCAGCGCCGTGATTCTCGACCGACTGGTCGGCGGTGAACAGATAGCCGTCGTCGACGGCGAGCCGGATCCGGAAGATCTGGCCCTGGCCGTTGTCCCAGCTCAAGGTCACCGGCGTGGTCGGCGTGAGCCGGTTGCCGCTCGCCGTCCAGAGCGTGTCGGCGCCCGGCAGCCCGGCGCCGTCGCCGGTCCAGCCGAAGCCGGCGAAATAGGCGTTGGGGGTGCCGGACGGGGCGAGCAGGCGGACCGGCGGGGAGTTGGCGGCGATGGTCTCGCGGTGGGTGGTAAGGAGGAGATCGTCGATCCGCGCGCCCTTGAGGTTGATCGAGCCGGCGAGCCGCGGCGTCGCGATGGCGACGCGCGGGCTCTCGGGAAGCACCGTCTTCAGATCCCGCGCCGCCGCCGGCGACTGGGCGCCGGGGCTCGCCTGCGGCCGCGGCACGGCGACCTGCCTGCCATTCTCCACCTTGGTGGTGGGTGCGTTGGCCGGCATCCAGCGCTGGCTGACATAGCCCCAGCCGAGCAGGACGATCAGCGACAGCGCGATCGCGAGCAGCACGTTCCGGTTGTCGTTCACGAAAATCCTCTCAAGGTACGGGATCGTAGCCGGAGCCGCCCCAGGGATGGCACCGGGCGAGGCGCCGGGCGGCAAGCCAGCTCCCCCGCAGCGCCCCATAGCGTCGGAGCGCAGTGATTGCATAGGCCGAGCAGCTCGGCTGGAACCGGCAGCTCGGCGCCAGCACGCGCGAAGGCCCGATCTGCCAGCCCCGCGCGATCAGGATCAGGGCCTTGGCGATCATGACGCGGTGTCCCCATCCGCATCACCCGCACCCGTTTTGCCCCCAACCGTTCGGCCTGAGCCAGTCGAAGGCCTCCCTTCCCCCTTTTCGGACGTGGAAGAAGGGAGGGCTTCGACGGGCTCAGCCCGAACGGTGTTCTTGGAGACTTTCCCCAAAGCCTTGCGCAGCTCCTCGCGCAGCACACCGTAATCCCGCTCGATGCCGCCCGGCCGGCCGATCAGGACCAGGTCGGACCCGCCGAGGCCGCTCTCCGGCAGCAGCTCGCGCGCCAGCGCGCGGAACCGACGCTTCATCCGGTTGCGCACCACCGCGCCGCCGACCTTCCTGCTGACGGTGAGGCCGAGGCGGATCGCCGGATCGCCGTCGCCGCGCTCGCGCAGCAGCAGGACGAAGCCCGGCATCGGCGCGCGCTGGCCGCGATTGGCGGCGAGGAAGTCCGCGCGGCGGCGGAGGATCTCGTAGGCTTTTTTGCTCGTAACTCGGCTGCCGGCGCTTAGGCCGTTGTCCGCGCTTAGGCCGACAGGGTCTTGCGGCCGCGGGCGCGGCGCGCGGCCAGGATCTTGCGGCCGCCGACGGTCGCCGTACGGGCCCGGAAGCCGTGCCTGCGCTTGCGCACGAGATTGCTCGGCTGGAAGGTGCGCTTCATCGCTCATTCCTCTTGGATTCGAATTAAAATGGCCACCCCCGGAAACCCGGGCCATGCGGCCTTCATCGCCGGCGCGGATAGGCAAGGCGGCGGCGAAAGTCAATCGGATTGGCCTGCCTGCTCCGTCTCGCGCCCCTTGGCGATTTCGTGCCGCCGCTTCGCGCTCGGCCGCCTCA
>JAXDOV010000040.1:0-9422 GCA_034668705.1 Sphingomonadales bacterium | reverse complement strand
GGCGGCGCGGCGGACCAGCTCGGTGCCGGTCATCTCCGGCATCATCACGTCGGTGAGGATCAATTCGACGCGCGGCTCCCGGGCGAGGATGTCGAGCGCGTCGCGGCCGTTCGAGCAGGGGATCGGCCGGTAGCCGAGCTCCTCCAGCGCGCCGACGGTCGCCCGGCTGACCCGCGGATCGTCCTCGACGACGAGGATCGTCGTGCCCGGCGCCGGCTGGGCGGCGGCGGCCCCCTGCGGCATCGCCGCCTCGCCGACCGCTCCCGCCGTCTCGGCCGAGCGGGGGAGATAGAGCGAGACGACGGTGCCGCGGCCGAGCCGCGAATCGAGAATGACGTCGCCGCCCGACTGGCGGGCGAAGCCGAAAATCTGGCTGAGGCCGAGGCCGGTGCCCTTGCCGACCGGCTTGGTGGTGAAGAAGGGCTCGAACACCCGCTCGAGATGCTCGGGGGCGATGCCGCCGCCGCTGTCGGCGACGGAGATGCGCACATAGTCGCCGGCGGGGAGCTGGCCGATCTCGCCGCCGCCGAGCGTCTCATGATCGATGGCGATGGTCAGCTCGCCCTCGCCGTTCATCGCGTCGCGCGCGTTGACGGCGAGGTTGAGGACGGCATTTTCGAGCTGGTTGGGGTCGACCTTGACGGGCCAGAGCTCGTCCGGGAAGCGGGTGCGCACGACGATCCGCTCGCCGATCGAGCGGTCGACGAGGTCGAGCATGTTCTCGACCAAGGCGGCCGGGGCGAGCGCGACCGGGAGCAAAGGCTCGGCGCGGGCGAAGGCGAGCAGCCGGCGGGTGAGGGCGGCGGCGCGGGTCGCGCCCTCCATCGCATTGTCGAGGTGGAACTCGACCTCGCGCCGGGAGCCGCTGAGCTTGCGCCGGGCGAGGTCGAGGCCGCCGACCACCACCGCGAGCATGTTGTTGAAATCATGGGCGATGCCGCCGGTCAGCTGGCCCACCGCCTCCATCTTCTGGACCTGGCGGAGCTGCGCCTCGGCGGCTTCGCGCTCGGCGCCCTCGGCCTTGAGCCGCGCATTGGCCTCGGTCAGCTCGCGGGTCCGCTCCTGCACGGCGGCTTCGAGCCGCTGCGCCCGCCCGGCCTCGCTATCCGCCTCGCGCAGGGCGGCGATCCGGTCGTTGAGCGCGCGATAGGCGAGGAAGCCGAGGATGACGGCGGCGATGCCGATCGCCACCGCCAGCCAGCCGAACCAGCCGGTCAGCTGGTCCGCATGGTCGCTGGAGCGGCGGGTGGTGTCCATCCGCGCGCGCAGATCGGTGCGCTCGGCGGTGGCGATTTCGGCCAGCTTGCCGCGCAGAGCGTCCCCCAGCGTCGACTGCCCCAGCGTCGACTGGCCCGCCTGGAAGAACAGGCTGATGCCGCCGATCCCCTTCTTGGCGCGCGCGGCGGATGCGGCCTCGCCGAGCTCGTCGCCGTGACGGTCGAACAGCCGCCGGAGCTGCTCGACGCGGGCGCGCTGCTGCGGATTGTCGCCGACCAGCCGCTGCAGCTCGCCGATCTGCTGCTGGGCCGCCAGCCATTCATTGTAATAGATCGTGCCGGTCCTTGGCTGCTCGTCGAGGACGTAGCGGCCGAGCGCCGCCTCGGCGCGGGCGATGCTGCCGTCGGCGGTGCGGGTGAGCAGCATGACGTCGTAGCTGTGCCGTTCCGAGGCGAGCGCCTCGTCCCGCGCCGTGTTCGAGGCGTCGACCATAAACAGCAAGGCGGCGAGCAGCACCGTCGCGAGCAGCGCGCCCGCGCTCGCGGCCACGCCCCGCCAGGAGCCGGAGGTCCCTTCCCCCTCCGGCACGGCCAATTCCTCACCCGCCATGACGGGATTCTACCCCGCGCGGCGGAGGCTGGAAAGCCGGTTCACCGCAAGAGGGGAGGCGCTTCGCCGCGAAATCGGGGGAACGAATGCAGCAGAACGCGCTTCGCGCGTGCCCAGTCCCAACCCCTCCCTTGGAGGGAGGGGAATAAATGGCGGGGTTCAGCCCTTCTTCCTCCCCTCCCTGGAAGGGAGGGGCTGGGGGTGGGTGCCGCCGAGGCACTCGGCGGCTTTCTGCAGGATCGCCTCGGCACCACCGTCGGGATTCTCGTTCATTTCGCTGTTCCAGAAGCGGATGATGGTCCAACCGCTCGTTCGAGGAAATGGGTGCGGTCCACGTCGGCTTCTGCGTCGATGTGCTGGCTGCCGTCGATCTCAACGATCAGGCGCGCCTGGCGACAGGCCAGATCGGCAATGTAGGGCGGGATGGAAAGCTGCCGCGTGAATTTGGGGCGGTAACGGGAGAGCAGACGCCAGAGGGCCCGCTCCTGTGGCGTTGCGTTGGTGCGGAGGTGGCGCGCCTTGTCGGTGAGCGTTTTCCGGATGCGCCGCTTCATGGCGCGAACCTAGCAGAACGCGCTTCGCGCGTACCCACCCCCAGCCCCTCCCTTTCAGGGAGGGGGAGGAAAGGGGGAGGGTAGCTTCAAAGCCTAGCTCAGATGCCCGATCGCCTTCCCGGCGCTTTCGAACATGCCGATGATATCGCCGACCTGCTCGCTCGTGTGGTCGGCGCAGAGCGAGCAGCGGAGGAGGTACATGCCGGCGGGCGTGGCGGGGGGGCGGGCCATGTTGACGTAGACGCCGGCCTCCAGCAGCGCCTGCCACATCCGCACCGTCACGTCCTGGTCGGGGAGAAGGACAGCGATGATCGCCGACTGGGCGTCGGGCGTGGCCAGGGTGAAGCCGAGATCGCGCAGGCCCTGATGCAGGCGCTTGCTGTTCTCCCAGAGATGGGCGCGCTTGGCGCCGGCGGATTTCAATTTGCGGATCGAGGTGGCGGCGGTGGCGACGACCGAGGGCGGCAATGAGGCGGTGAAGACATAGGGCCGGCAGACCAGGCGGAGCACTTCGAACTTGGGGTGGTTCGAGACGACGAAGCCGCCGACCGTACCGACCGACTTGGAGAAGGTGCCGACGACGAAGTCGACCTGGTCCTCGACCCCCGCTTCCTCGAAGACGCCGCGGCCGTTGGGGCCGAAAAAGCCCATGCCGTGCGCCTCGTCGACGACGACCATCGCGCCGTGGCGCCTGGCGACCTCGACCATCTCCTTCAGCGGCGCGATGTCGCCGAGCATCGAATAGACGCCTTCGAGGACGACGAGCCTTCCGCCTTCGGCCGGCAACCGCTTCAGCCTTTTTTCCAGATCCTCGACATTGTTGTGGCGGAAGCGGACGATCTGGGCGTTGCCGAGCGCGCAGCCGTCATAGATGGAGGCGTGGCTGTCGGCGTCGAGGATGATGTAATCCTCCTTGCCGGCGATGGTCGACATCAGGCCGAGATTGGCCTGGTAGCCGGTCGAGAAGACCATCGCATGCTCGGTGCCGTAAAAGTCCTTGAGCGCCTCCTCGCATTCCCAATGGCCCTGATAGGTGCCGTTGAGGACGCGGCTGCCGGTCGTGCCCGAGCCGAACTCGTCGAGCGCCTGCTTGCCGGCCGCGATCACGTCCGGATCGAAGGTCATGCCCATGTAATTGTAGGTGCCGAGCAGGATCGTCTGCTTGCCCCTGATGATGGCGAGGGTGGGGGAGAGCACCTTCTCCATGACCAGGCCGAACGGATCGCGGACGCCGCTGGCGAGCAGGGCCTCGCGCTCGGCGATCAGGGCGTCGAACTTTGAGAAGAGGTCGCGGCCGGGGACGGTCGCGGGCACCGGCTCGTCGGCCGGGTCCATCGGCGTGCGCAGCGCCTCGCTCATCCGTCGTTCCTCAGCTGCTCGACGGCGTCGACGAGCTGGCCGACCGTCTCGATCTCGGCCTGCATGTTCATCGTGATGAGGATGTCGAACTCGTCCTCGATCGCGGCGACGAAGTCCATGACGGTCAGGCTGTCCCATTCGAGGTCGGTCGCGAAGGTCGTGCCTTCGGCGAGGGCGACGCCCTTCTTGTTGAACGGGGCGATCAGCTGGGCGACCTTGGCGAAGGTCTCTTCTCGGTCGGTCATCGGCTTCCCTTATGATTCCCCGCCCCTCGTGCCAAGCGATTAGGGCCCAAAGGTGGCGGCGGCTTGGCAGGGCGGGGGCGGCCGTGCGATGCTGGCCGAGCATGCAAGGGGGAAGAGATGGCCGACGATAAACGCTTTCCGGTCAATGCGATCCACGTCGTTCGGACCGCGCAGCAGATCCACGTCCAGCTCTCCGCCATGGCCGACCAGAAGGCGAGCATCCTGATGGGCGCGACCTTCGTCATCTTCACTATCACGATCGGCCAGGGGCACGGGGCGACGCCGCCTTTGCCGCTCCTCATCCTCGGCGGCGCGGCCTTCGCCTCGGCGGTCTGCGCGGTGCTCGCGATCGTGCCGGCGACGCGGCAGAAGCGGCCGGAAGGCCCGCCCAACCTCCTCTTCTTCGGCTCTTTCTCGAGCCTCGGCGAGGAGGAGTATCTCGACCGGCTGATCGCCACGCTCGAGGACGAGGAGGGATTCTACCGGACGATGGCGCGCGACATGTACCAGAACGGCCTCGTCCTCGCCCGCAAGAAGTATCGGATGCTCGGCTATGCCTATCGCATCTTCCTGGCCGGAATGACCGCGAGCCTGATCGCCTTCGTCGCGGAACGGGTGCTCTGATGAGCAGGCCGCCATGCCCCCGGCATGGCTGCGGATTTCATCCGCACCCGCTCATTTCAGCCAACCCTGCTCGCGATACCAGTCGGCCGTGTCCTTGAGCCCGGTCGGGGTGCGGATCTCGGCGTTCCAGAGGCCCGGCGGCGGGCGCTTCTCGGCGCGGGCGACCCAGTCGGGATGGCAGAAATAGCCGACCCGGTCGGGCGTCAGCTTGGCGCGGCCGCGGCGGAACAGCCGGTCGAGGCCCGAGGCCAGGCGGAGGATCGGCTTCGGCATCGCCAGCGTCGCCGCGCGCCGGCCGTAGAGGCGGCCCAGGGTGCGGGCGAAATGGCGATGGTCCCAGCCGCCCTCACGGCCGTCATCGGGCTCGTAAATCTCGCCCCAGGTATCCGGCTCGTCGAGCGCGGCGAGGATCAGCCGGGACAGATCCTCGACATGGAGCAAGGAGAAGCGGCCCTTGGGCGGCAAAGCGACGAAGCCGCGCCGGGCCATGCGGAACAATTCGAACGTCTCCCTGTCGCCCGGGCCGTAGACGGCGGGCGGGCGGACGATCGTCCAGTCGAGGCCGGAGGCGGCGACCAGCCGCTCCGCCTTCGCCTTGGAGCGGCCGTAATCGGAAAGCTCGGGCTCGCGGGCGGCGAGCGAGGAGATGTGGATGAAGCGCCGGACGCCCGCCTTGCGCGCCGCGTCGATCATGTTGGCGGTGCCGCCGGCATTGACCCGGTCGAACTCGGCGCGGTCGGGGGCGTTGATCAGCCCGGCGACGTGGATGATCGCGTCGGCGCCGGCGGCGAGCTTGACCAGGGTCTCCGGCCGGTCGAGGGCGCCGTCGACCCAGGCGATCTCGTCCTCCGGCGGCTTCCAGCCGCGGGTGAGCGCGCGCAGGTCGTAACCCTGGGCCAGAGCGAGGCGGAGGAGGTGCGAGCCGACGAAGCCGGTGCCGCCGGTGACGGCGAGGGTGCGGATCTTGGCGGATTTGCGTTTCGATCCTCCCCGGGACGGGGAGGGGGACCGAGCGGAGCGCGGTGAAGGGGGCTTCTCGCCAGGCGCAAGCCCCCCTCCACCAGCTTCCGGCTGGTCCTCCTCTTGGGCCCTGGGAGGATTTAGAGGGGCGACCATTGGTCTTCCTCCGCCTCCACCGCCCCCGGCGCCAGATGTTGCAGAAGGGCGTCGAGCACCGGCAGCGTCCCCGCTCCGGTCGCGGCGGAAAGGGGATGGGCCTCGCCGCCCGCTTCCGCGTCCAGCTCGGCGGCCAAGGCGTCGATCAGCTCGTCGTCGTCGAGCAGGTCGACCTTGTTCAGCGCGACGACCTCCGGCTTGTCGGCGAGGCCGGCGCCGTAGCTTTCCAGCTCGTCGCGGACGATGCGATAGGCCTCGGCGACGTCCTCGTTATTGGCGTCGACCAGATGGAGGAGGACGCGGCAGCGCTCGACATGACCGAGGAAGCGATCGCCGATCCCGGCGCCCTCGGCCGCGCCCTCGATCAGCCCCGGAATGTCGGCGATGACGAACTCGCGGCCCTTGTGGCGGACGACGCCGAGCTGCGGATGGAGGGTGGTGAACGGATAGGCGCCGACCTTCGCCCTGGCATTGGTGACCTGGTTGAGGAAGGTCGACTTGCCGGCGTTCGGAAGCCCCACCAGCCCCACGTCGGCGAGCAGCTTCAGGCGCAGCCACACCCACGCTTCCTCGCCCGCCCAGCCGGTGCCGTGCTGGCGCGGCGCGCGGTTGGTGGCGGTCTTGTAGCTGGCATTGCCGCGGCCGCCGTCGCCGCCCTTCAGCAGCACGATCCGCTGCCCGACCTCGGTGAAGTCGGCGAGGACATGCTCGCGGTTGTCGGACAGGATCTGGGTGCCGACCGGCACCTTGACGATCAAGTCCTCGCCGCCGGCGCCGGTGCGGTTGGAACCGGAGCCGCCCTTGCCGCGCGGGGCGCGGAAATGCTGGGTGTAGCGGAAGTCGATCAGGGTGTTGAGGCCCTCGACCGCCTCGAAGATTATGTCCCCGCCCTTGCCGCCGTTGCCGCCGTCAGGCCCGCCATATTCGATATACTTCTCGCGCCGGAAGCTCACCGCCCCGGGGCCGCCGGCGCCGGAGCGGATGAAGATCTTGGCCTGGTCGAGGAAATGCATGGCCGGGCATGTAGGCGAACAGGGAAGGGGAGTTAACCCTCC
Source organism: Sphingomonadales bacterium (assembly GCA_034668705.1). Taxonomy (GTDB): domain Bacteria; phylum Pseudomonadota; class Alphaproteobacteria; order Sphingomonadales; family Sphingomonadaceae; genus Allosphingosinicella. Next base: position 2,642 of record JAXDOV010000040.1, on the reverse strand, counting down.
TTCGGCTCGATCGCCGGATGGGCGGCCAGCAAATGCCGCGCGGCGAGCTCGCGGGCCTTGTCGCGGGAAAGGCCGAGCGCGTCGGCCATGGCGGCGCCGAGCAGCGAATCGCCGAGCGCGGCGAGAACCAGCCAGAGCGTCGTCTCCTGCACCGGCCGGTCCTCATGGCCCTGGCGGAGCTGGTCGACGAGACCATGGATCGCGTCGAGCACCGGATCGAGCGCGTCGCGGTTGCCGGAGAGAATCATCCAGGCGGCGAGCGCGCCCGCGCCTTCCTTGCCGAATGCGTCGAAGGTGCGGTCGACGATCTCGCGCGCATCCGCCTCGCCCTGCCGCGCCCGCGCGACGGCGCCGCCGATCGCGGCGGTGACATGCTCGGCGATGTGGCGGGCGAGCTCGGCCTGGAGGCCCGCGGCCGAGCCGAAATGGTGGAGGAGGTTGGCGTGGGTCTTGCCGATCCGCGCCGCCACCGCCTTCAGCGTCACCGCCTGCGGGCCTGCCTCGAGCAAAAGCGTCCGCGCCGCCTCGAGCGCGGCGGCGCGGCTTTCTTCCGGCGAGAGTCGTTCACGAACTATTGACATTGGTGTAAGTAAGGTCCATCCCCGCCCCGGAGATACAGCATGGCGAGCAAAGCGACACCCTCCGATCTCACGATCACGCCGCGCGACCGGCGCTTCGGCCGCGGCGCCGCCACCGGCCGCTGGTGGCTGGGCGGCGATCCCGTCGGCTCGACCATGTACGATGCCTTGTCGGTGACCTTTCCCAAGGGCGAGGCGTTTTTCGTCGAGAGCGTGCGCGCGTTCCGCGACGACGCGCCGCCGAGGCTCGCCGCCGAGATCAAGGCCTTCACCACCCAGGAGGTGATGCACAGCCGCGAGCATGTGCAGTTCAACCGTCGCGCGGTGGAGGCCGGCTATGACATGGCGGCGCTCGAGCGGCGGGTCGACGAGCGGCTGGAGCTGGTCCGGTCGCGGCCGCCGATCGTCAACCTCGCCGCGACCATGGCGCTCGAGCATTTCACCGCCATCCTCGCCCATCAATTGCTCGGCAATCCGCGCCATCTCGCCGGCGCCGATCCGGAATCGGCGGCGCTCTGGCGCTGGCACTCGATCGAGGAGATAGAGCATAAGGGCGTCGCCTACGACACCTGGCTGCACGCGACCCGGGGCTGGCCGCGGGGCAAGCGCTGGAAGGTGAAGGCGAAGGTGATGCTCTTCGTCACCCGCAACTTCATCGTCGACCGCGCCCATGGCACGCTCAACCTGCTGGCGCAGGACGGCATCACCGGCCCCCGCGCCTGGGCCCGCCTGTTCTGGTTCTCCTTCGTGCGGCCGGGGATGATGCGCAAGATCCTCGGCGCCTGGTTCGCCTTCTTCCTCCCCGGCTTCCATCCCTGGAAGCATGACGACCGCGCCCTGATCGCGCGGGCCGAACGCGAGCTCAGCTACGCGGGTTGACGCCCGCACTGTCGCCCACCGACGCGGACGGGCCGTGAACCATCGTCACGCTGCCATTGCCGCCGGACAGTCTTCCTCCGCCAGCTCCAGCTCGAAGAGCCGGCACGGCGCCGCCTCGCCGCGGCCGGCGCTGAAGCGCGGGGCGACGATGCCGGTGGGACGGAAGCCGATTTTCTCCAGCACCCGGCCCGAGGCCGGATTGTCGAGGAAATGGCCGGCGCGAAGCATGGGCAGCCGCAGCCCGTCGCGGGCGATGGCGAGGACGGCGCGCGCCGCCTCGGTGGCATAGCCGCGATTCCACCAGCGCCGGCCGATCCAGTAGCCGAGCTCGATCGGGCCGTCCGGCCGCCGGCCGAGACCGATCGTGCCGATCAGCTCCGGGGCGCCGCCGGTGCGGCGGAAGACCAGCAGGCTGACCTCGCATGGGCGGCGCTCGGCCGACAGAAAGGCCTCGGCATCCTCGAGCTTGTAGGGCCAGGGGACGCTGGCGAGGTTGCGGACGATCGCTTCCTCGGCGAGCGCGCGGTGAAGGGCGGGCGCGTCCTGGATCCAGCCGGGCCGCAGCAGCAATCTCTCGGTCCTCGCGAACATCGTCTCGTTCCTTCCCCATCCGGGCCGTCCGCTAACCCGGGAGGGTTGCAGGCCGGCGACAAATTCGAGGGAGAAAAAATAAAGGGAGAGGGGGTGGCCCCTCTCCCTCGAAACGGTTCTCTGCCGAGTACCTTGGGGGGCCGTCCTCCGGGACGACCCGTGATCGGTCGTCCCTATTCCGCTGCTTCGCTCGCGATCATCTCTACGCAGGCGAATTTGCGGCCGAGCTTCCCGTCGCGGAACGAGACTCGGCCGTCGGTAAGCGCAAAGAGGGTATGGTCTTTGCCCATGCCGACGCCGGCGCCCGGATACCATTTGGTCCCGCGCTGGCGCACGATGATGTTGCCGGCGAGCACAGCTTCGCCGCCGAACTTCTTGACGCCCAGACGCCGGCCCGCGCTGTCGCGACCGTTGCGTGAGGATCCGCCTGCTTTCTTATGTGCCATGACTCAGCTCTAACCTGTCGGTGGTTTACGCGTTCTTATCAGCCGCGGGCTTCTTCGGCGAAGCCTTTTTCTTCGCCGGGGCCGGGCTGTCGGTCATCTCGCTCTCGGCGCCTTCGACCTTGAGCGGCGCCTGCGCCTTGGGCTTGGC
>JAXDOV010000039.1:0-8714 GCA_034668705.1 Sphingomonadales bacterium | reverse complement strand
ACGACGGGCGAATGGCAGGCCGGGACCCTCCGGCGGGTGGTGCTGGCGAGCCTGATCGGCACCACCATCGAATGGTACGATTTCTTCCTCTACGGCTCGGCCGCGGCTTTGATCTTCAACAAGCTCTTCTTCCCCAGCCTCGATCCGATCAACGGCACGCTCGCCGCCTTCGCAACCTATGCGCTGGGCTTCGTCGCGCGACCGGTCGGCGGCGTGGTGTTCGGTCATTTCGGCGACCGGATCGGGCGCAAGCGGCTGCTGATGCTGAGCCTGATCCTGATGGGCGCGGCGACGGCGACGATCGGATTGCTTCCGACCTATGCCAGCATCGGCATCTGGGCGCCGATCGCGCTCACCGCATTGCGCCTGGTCCAGGGCTTCGCCGTCGGCGGCGAATGGGGGGGCGCGGTCTTGCTCGCCGCCGAGCATGGCGATGCGCGGCGGCGCGGCTTCTGGGCGAGCTGGCCGCAGGCGGGCGTGCCCGCCGGCAATCTGCTGGCCGCCGGCATCCTCGCCATCCTCGCCACCGTCCAGAGCGAGGCCGACTTCCTCGCCTGGGGCTGGCGGATTCCCTTCCTGCTCTCGGTGGTGCTGGTCGCGATCGGCTGGTGGATCCGCAATTCGGTCGCCGAGAGCCCCGCTTTCGAGGCGGAGGTGGAGGCCGAGGCCCCGCTCAAGGTGCCGGCGATGGAGGTGCTGCGCGAGCGGCCGCGGGCTCTGCTCACCGGCGCCGGCCTGCGCGTCGGCGAGAACGTCTCCTATTACATCATCACCACTTTCTCGATCACCTGGATGACCGAGGTGGCGAAGCTGACGAAGGCGCGGGCGCTGGACGCGATCCTGATCGGCGCCGCCGTCCATTTCTTCGCCATCCCCGCCCTTGGCCGCCTCTCCGACGCGATCGGCCGGCGCATCGTCTACGCCGCCGGCGGCCTCGGCCTCGCCGCTTTCAGCTTCCTCTTCTTCGACCTGCTCGGCAGCGGCGACATGGCGTCCACGGTGGCGGCGATCGTCATCGCGCTGCTGCTGCACGGCGCGATGTACGGCCCGCAGGCCGCCTTCATCGCCGAGCTCTTCCCGACCCGCATCCGCTATTCGGGCGCCTCGATCGCCTATCAGCTGACCTCGATCGTCGCCGGCTCGCTCGCGCCGCTCATCGCGCTGGCGCTGTACAGGCAGAGCCACTCGTCGCTGCCGGTCTCGATCTATGTCGGCGCCTGCTGCCTGGTGAGCGGCGTGACGGCGCTATTGGCGCGGGAGACGAAGGGGGTGGAGTTGGCGTCGATCCGGTAGCGACCTTTTACGTCACCCCGGCGAAGGCCGGGGTCTCGGCGCAGTGGATCGCGACGTCTCGAGCCGAGATCCCGGCCTTCGCCGGGATGACGGGTGGGGGAGGCCTAAGCGCGCCGCCCCGCAACATACCGATCGATCACGCGCTCGAGCAGGGTCAGCGGCACGTTGCCGCCGAGCACCACGGCGTCGTCGAACGTGCGCAGGTCGAAGCGGGGGCCGAGCGCCGCCTTCGCCTTGTCACGGAGGCGATTGATCTCGCTATGGCCGACCTTGTAGCCGCAGGCCTGGCCGGGCCAGGCGCAATAGCGGTCGACCTCGCCCTGCACTTCCTCGAACGTCGAGCCGTTGGTGCCGGCGAACCACTGGATCGCCTGCGCCCGCGTCCATCTCTTGGCGTGGATGCCGCTGTCGACGACCAGCCGGCAGGCGCGGAAGGCGAGCGACTGGAGATAGCCGAGCCGCCCGAGCGGATCGCCGTCATAGGCGCCGAGCTCGTCGCCCAATTGCTCGGCATAGAGCGCCCAGCCCTCCGAATAGGCGTTGAAGGCGAGCAGGGAACGGATCAGCGGCAGCTTGTAGGTATATTCGCCCTGCCAGACATGGCCGGGAATGCCTTCATGATAGGTGAGGGTCGGCAAAGCGTAGCGCGGCCAGATCGAGGTATCGCGCAGGTTGATGTAGTAATTGCCGGGCACCGAGCCGTCGATCGTCCCCGCCCCCGCATAGCCGTCCGGCGCGCCGTTCTCGATCTCGGGCGGCACCCTCTTGATGACGAGATTGCCCTTGACCAGAGTGGCGAAGGCGCGCGGCAGCCGGGTGCGGATGTCGGCGACGCGGCCGTTCACATAAGCCAGGATCTGCCGCCGTCCCTCGTCGTCGTTGGGAAACAGAACTTTCGGATCCTTGCCGAGCGCGGTCATCCGCTCGCCGACGCTGCCCTGGGTGAGGCCCCGGGCGCGCAGGATCGGCTCCATCCGCGCCTGCAGCGCATGGAGCTGCTCCTGGCCCAAAGCATGGACCTCGTCCGGGGTCAGGCTGCTGGTGGTGCCGGCACGCAGCGCCCAGGCATAATAAGCCTCGCCTTCCGGCAGCTTCCAGACGCCGGCCCGGTCGTCGGCGCGGGCGCGCAGCCGCGTCAGCTCGGCGATCTGGCGGTCGAGCGCCGGCGCCACCCGATCCCGCGCCAGCGCCTCGGCGCGGGCGCCATAGCCGCCGCCCATCGCCGCCGTCCTTCGGCCGAGCGAGGTGACGATCCCCCATTGGCCGACCGGCTGCGCGCGGCCGGTCTTCATCTGCTTCAGCGTCTTGTCGAGCAGGAAGTCGGGCGCGATCACGCCCAGCCCGCCGTCATGGCGCAGCCGTTCGGTCTCCCCGTCCAAGGCCGCCGCATAAAGCTCGACCCGGGCCAGATAGGCATCGGCGTCGGCGCGAGTCCTCACCTGGTGGTTGCTGTCGAGGAAATCGGGGATCTCGACGAAGGCGCCGGTATTCTGCGCCACCACATAAGGCGCGTTGCGATAGGACCAGTTCTGGTTGAGCACGGCGACGTCGCCATAGGGAAAGCGGAAGCCGTCGGCGGCGAGGCCGTGCGCCGTGTCGGTCACTTCGAGGTCGAGCAGAGCGGCGGGCCCGAGCCGGGCGCGGTCGGCGGCGCGGAACCGCTCCAGCCGCGCCTGAGCCGCGCCGGCATGCCGCGCCCGCCCTTCGAGCGAGCGGTCGGTCAGGCGGCTCTTGAGCCCTGCCCTTTTGCCCTTGTCGACGCCGAGCGAGCTCGCATTTTCCGGATATTCGACGAGCAGGGCCTCGGCGACGCCGGCGAGCAGGCGCTCGCTCGCCGCGTCCGCACCGCCGGCGCGGGCGGCGGCACGGGCGGCTGCGGCGGGAACCGCGCCGAGGACCGCGGCGGCGGCGGTGGAAGCGAGGAAGAGGCGGCGGTCGATATTCTCCATGGGCGGCTTTCTGTCATGGCGCGCGGCGCCGGGCAATGGAGGCGCTTGCCAGAAGCAGCCGTCTCGGATACCCAGCGCGTCATGGGTGCGAAGAGCCTTTCCCGTTCGATCAATTGGTGGCGCTGGCCGGCCGATGACGCTTGGCGCGCCCGCATGACCGCATGACCTGAAGACCCGACAAGCTCTTCGACCAAGCGACAGCAGGCCCGCCCCACAGGCGGGTTTTTTTGTGCCTCAACCATTCGGACACCCATCATGATCATCGTCCTCAAGCCCGAAGCCACCGCCGAAACCGCCCGCGAGCTGATCGCCAAGATCGAAGCCAAGGGGCTGAAGCCGCTCCACATGCCGGGGGCCGAGCGGGTCGTGCTCGGCGCGCTCGGCGACGAAAGGGTGCTGGCCGAGCTGGCGCTCGACAGCCACCCGATGGTGGAATCCCTGAAGCCGATCCTGGCGCCCTACAAATTGGTCAGCCGCGAGCTTCACCCGCACGACACCATCGTCCGCTTCGGCCGCAACGCGATCGGCGGCCGCGGCTTCACCGTGATCGCCGGCCCCTGCGCGGTCGAGACGCGCGAGCAGATGCGCAACACCGCCGCCTTCGCCAAGAAGGCCGGCGCGCACGGCCTTCGCGCCGGCGCCTACAAGCCGCGGACCAGCCCCTATGCCTTTCAGGGCCATGGCGTCGAAGGCCTCAGGATCCTGCGCGAGGTGGGGGACGAGACCGGCCTTCCCGTCGTCACCGAGGTGATGGAGAGCAGCGACGTCGACGTGGTCGCCGAATATGCCGACGCGATCCAGATCGGCGCGCGCAACATGCAGAATTTCTCGCTGCTGAAGGCGGTCGGCCGGGCGGGCAAGCCGGTGCTGCTGAAGCGCGGCATGTCGGCCAAGGTCGAGGAATTGCTGCTCGCCGCCGAATATCTGCTCGCCGCCGGCAACGAGCAGGTGATATTGTGCGAGCGCGGCATCCGCACCTTCGAGACGGCGACGCGCAACACGCTCGACCTCAACGCCATCCCCTATATCAAGCAGAAGACCCATTTGCCCGTGCTGGTCGACCCGTCGCACGGCACCGGCGTGCGCGATTTCGTCATCCCGATGGCGCTCGCCGCCGCCGCCTGCGGCGCCGACGGCATCCTCGTCGAAATGCACGAAAATCCCGCCGTCGCTTTGTCCGACGGCGCCCAGTCGCTCTATCCCGAGGGCTTCGCGCAGCTGATGAAGGCGCTCGCGCCGGTGGTCGCCGCGGTCGGGCGCGAGCTGGCATGAGCGCCCCGCTCGCCGCCGTCGGCAGCGCGCGGGCGCTGACCCGCCGCCTCGCCGGCGCGCCCGACCGGCTCGACCTTTACGCCGCGCTGACCGACGGCGGCCGCCGCCGCGACACCTTCCTGCTCGAGACGCTGGCCGGGCCGAGCCTGATCCTCGACCAGGCGGCGGTGCGGATCGAATGCCGCGGCTTCGAGGTCAGCCTCGCCGCCCTCAGCCCCGGCGGCGTCAACGTGCTCGCCGCCATCGCCCGGGCCCTCGCCCATCGGGTGCAGGCGCGCGAGGCGGACCGCCTCATCTTGCGTTTCCCGCCGCCCGAGGGCGACGATGCCGAGGCGCGGCTGCTCGCCCCCTCGCCCTTCGACGTGCTGCGCGCCGTGACCTCCGGCCTCCGCAGCGAGACGCCGGAGGAGCCATTCACCCTCGCCTGCCTCGGCATCCTCTCCTTCGACCATGTCGATCTGTTCGAGGAGCTGCCCGGCGGCCAGGACGATCCGCTCGATTTCCCCGATTTCGTCTTCTGGCTGGCCGAATCCCTGGTCGTCGCCGAGCCCGGCCTCGCCCCGCGCCTGGTCTGCACCGCCTTCGGCGCCGAGGAGGGCGAGGACAAGGCCCGCGCCCATTACGGCGCCGCCGCGCGGCTGGCGGCGCTCGCCGAACGCTGCGAGGCGCCGCTCGCGCCGGTCCCGGCGCCGGCATTGCGGCCCGGACCGGAGCCGGCGACCGATCTCGACGACGAAGCCTATGCCGAGGTGGTGGCGCGGATGAAGGCGCATATCCTCGCCGGCGACATCTACCAGGTCGTCCCCTCGCGCACCTTCTCCGCGCCCTGCGCCGACCCGCTCGCCGCCTTCGCCGCGCTGCGCCGGCTCGACAAGAGCCCCTATATGTTCTTCGTCTCCGGGCCCGACCATCTGCTCTTCGGCGCCTCGCCCGAAGTCTCGGTGCGCGTCGGCCGCGAGGAGGGTTGGCCGATCGTCGAGGTGAAGCCGATCGCCGGCACCCGCCGGCGCGGCGGCGATGCCGACGAGGACGACCAGATGGAGGCCGACCTCCGCCTCGATACCAAGGAGGTGGCCGAGCATATGATGCTGGTCGACCTGGCCCGGAACGACGTCGCCCGGGTCAGCATCCCCGGCACCCGCCGCGTCGCGAAATTGATGGACGTCGAGCGCTATGCCCGGGTCATGCACCTCGTCTCGTCGGTGAAGGGTTCGCTCCGCATCGGTTACGATTGCTTCCACGCGCTCCAGGCCTGCCTCAACATCGGCACCCTCTCGGGCGCGCCGAAGATCAAGGCGACCGAGCTGCTCCGCCGCGCCGAGCGGACCAAGCGCGGTCCCTATGGCGGCGCGATCGGCTGGCTGGCGGGGGACGGCGCGATGGATACCGGCGTCGTCATCCGCTCGGCGGTGGTCAAGGACGGCATCGCCTATGTCCGCGCCGGCGCCGGCGTGGTCCACGACAGCGATCCGATGCGCGAGGCCGACGAGACCCGGCGCAAGGCCGCCGCCATCCTCTCCGCCATCGCCGCCGCGGGAGAGGCGCCATGACCAGCCAAGTCCTGCTCATCGACAATCTCGATTCCTTCACCTTCAACCTGGTCGATGCGATCCAGCGGCTCGGCGCCGGGGTGCGGGTGCTGCGCAATACGGTTTCCGCCAGGGCCGCGCTCGCCGCCGCCGAGGAGAGCGGCGCCTCGATCCTGATCTCGCCCGGCCCCGGCCGGCCGGAGGATTCGGGCTGCATCCTCGAGCTGGTGGCATTGGCCAAGGGGCGGGTGCCGCTCGCCGGCGTCTGTCTCGGCCAGCAGGCGATATTGATGGAGGCCGGCGCGCCGCTCGAGCGGGCGGTCGAGCCGGTCCACGGCAAGGCAAGCCTGCTCGACCATGATTGCGAAGGCCCGTTCGCCGGCCTCGCCGAACCGGTCCGCGTCGGCCGCTACCATTCGCTCTGCACCCGCGACGTCCCCGCCCGCTTCCGGGTCCATGCCCGGATCGACGGCATGGCGATGGCGATCAGCGACGCGGCGGCGATGCAGTCGGGCGTCCAGTTCCACCCGGAATCGATCCTGACCCCGGCGGGGAGCCGCATCCTCGCCAATCTGGTCGGCGTCCGGACGGCGGAGGCGGCTCGCTGAGGCGCTGGAGCGGTCGCCGACGAATTGAACGATGCGCGATGTTCCCCGAGCCGGCTATTCGGCCGGCAACGCATCCGGCTGCGGGCGGCGGGACAGGGCCCGGCGCAACCGCGCGATCATGCCGTTGCGGGACATCCAATCGGCATAGACGCGATAGGCGGGATCGGCCGAGAGGTGCCGCTCCTCGGTCTTCGCCCGCCAGAAATAGACGCCGCTGACGCAGGCGAGGATGAAGCTGTTGCGGACCGCGTCGGTCATGTCGCCGGTGGTCGCGAGGAAGGGCAGGTAGGCCAGCCACCAGAACAGGTTCTTCGACCAATAGGCGGGGTGCTTGGTCCAGGCATAGGGGCCGTGGGTGAGGATGCCGCGATGGGTGAGGTTGGAGAAGCGGAAGCCGAAGGCGACCGTCGCCAGCGCGTAGATGCCGGTGAGGAGGACGAGCAGCACCGCGTCGACGGTGAGGAGCAGGGGCCAGCCGTTAAGCCAATAGGCCCAGCCATCCTCGCCGGCGGTCCCGAGCCGGTAGTCGAGCGGTCCGCCGCCGTTCATCATGGCGAAGGGCGGATAGCAGATCAGGGCCGCCATCCAGCCGGCGGCATAGGGATTGGCCGAGCGGATATGGCCGTCGAGCGGCTTCATCGTCAGCACGTAGCCGACGGTGGCGAAGGTGACGTCGACCATGAACATGCAGGCGACGAGCCAGCGGGCGAGCGAGCCGATGTTGACGACGATGTCGGCGGAGGAGGGATCGATGGCGAAGTGCCAGTTGCCGGGCACGATTGCCAGCATGAAGGCGAGGAAGAAGGCCTTGATCGTCCAGCAGCGCAGGTGATCGTAGAGGATTTCGCGGTCGACCAGGCTGGAGCGGCCGATCAGCAGCTGGCCCATATGCCAGGCGCCGTCGCGCGGATCCTTCAGGTAGCGGTCGATCCAGGCGACATAGGGCAGCGAGAGGAGGAGAAGCGGGATCGACGCCCGGCCGAGCACCTTCATCGAGAAGAGATAGGGGTCGCCCCAATACCAGCGCGCCATGACGTAGAGAAAGGCGATCCCCGCCCAGGTCGCCCACAGGCCGGCGAGCTTGACGATGGTGAAGTCGAGCGACTCCCGCAGCGGCCGCGGCGGCTTGTCCCAGTCGATGCCGGTCGACGGACTGCGGTGGACCTTGTCGACCAAAACCGACCAGAGGACCATCGGCACGCCGCAGGCGACGACCGCGCAGAGCGCCGCATTCGGCCCCGAAAACTGCCAGGTCCGGGCGATCGCGACATAGGCGAGGAGGGCGGCAAGCCCGACCGCCCCGCACATCCCGCTCACCGCGGAGCGCGGCCGGGATTCAGGCAGCTGTTCCGGGCGCGACTCCGGGCGCAGCTCCGGCGCGATCTTCCGTTCGGCGTTCATCCCGGCCCGGATAATGGGGAATGGTAAGCAAGCCGTGAACGATCCGCCGCGCCCGCCACGTTCGCACGGCTGCGTAAACCGGTTCTTAAGCCTTGAGGGCGTTATGGTTTTTGCGTGGGGGGCGGCGGGAATGATCCTGCCGTTGAATGTCGATGGCCCGGAGGGTCTATGCTGTCGAACGAGCTTCACGAGGAGACGATTTTCTCCTTCTCGAAACTGGCACCGCGGCCGTCGGAGCGGCGGCGCGATGCGCGGCATCTGACGATCCTGAGGGTCGGCGCCCTGATCGGCCCGGAGGGGCGCGAGCTCTGCCTCATCCGCAACATCTCCGCGGGCGGCCTCCTCGCCCACGTCTATTCGCATCATGCCGAGGGCGAGAAGGTCGCGATCGAGCTGAAGGGCAACCAGCAGACCCCGGGCAAGGTCCTGTGGGTCGACGATTCCAATATCGGCGTCCAGTTCGACGAGCCGATCGACGTCGCCGAGATCCTCTCCAACCAGGCGGTGCTCGACAATGGCTGGCGGCCGCGCCTGCCGCGGATCGAGGTCGACCGCCTCGCCACTTTGCGCTGCGGCGCCCGCCTCTACGGCGTCAACACCCGCGACATCTCGCAGGGCGGGGTGAAGATCGAATGCGACCAGCCGCTCGAGGTGGGGCGCGA
>JAXDOV010000038.1:0-110181 GCA_034668705.1 Sphingomonadales bacterium | reverse complement strand
ACGAACTCCCGAAGCCGCTCCCACTGATCGTCCCTGAGAACCTCCCCTTCCACACCAGCCTTCAAAAGCCAGGGTCGAATCAGACTTCGTCAACCAAGGGAATCCCTAAAATGTCACTACAGCCTAGTGACTCATGCCGACGCGCTGTTGCAGCGCGGCGAGCCCGACCAGGAGGCGCGCAGGCAGTGCCGCAGCGACCTGAGCGAGGCGATCGCAATCCATCAGGAGCTGGTGGAGTTGGCCTGGTATAATGAGCACGCCTCGAATTTTGCGGGGGCGCTAGAGAATCTTGCCTCGGATCACGAAGTGTTCGCGCGGCTCAAGCGAGGCGGCGGCTATTCGACCGCGCCGCTACGCGAAGCCGCCAAGGCGTTGGAACGCGCGGTCGCGGCGTATCGGGCCGGCGACCAAGAGGGTCGTGTCGCGGCGGCCGAACAGCGGCTGAGCGCGTTGCGCCTGCGTATGCGCGAATGATGGAACGAAAGATTACACGCCTATTCTTGTTCAGCTCGCACTGCACGACGCGGCGGGAGCGTGAAGTCTAAGTGCCGAGTTTCGCTATCGACGACGGTCTTCGATATGAACGTTACTCAAAATACGGTCAGGCCGATTTCGGCCAGTTTCAGACGGCAACGTCCCTCGGAGCGCGTATACAGGCGTCGCCGACCACGGGAGATGCTTGATGCAGAAGCGCGGTTATCGACCCGGGACGCGTGCCGCGCGGTTTACGGTCCTTCGCGACGCCATTCTGTCGCAGGGCCCGAGAATGCATTCGCCAAAAGCCGGACAGAGGGAGCTCAGATGCGGCCCGTTTCGGATCTTGTATGTCTTTCCGCGGCATACACCAAGCGGACGGTTCAACATTCAGATCTGGCCGGCCGGAGGCGTGGCCGGGCGGCACATTGTATATGCCAACAAAGTGGCGAACGTGGACTGGGATCAGCACGGCAACGTGGATATCATCAGCTACAAAAGTGGTGCTTGGGAGGCTCAGCTCATCGAGCTCCTGCGCCATCAAGGGACCGTCACCTTCATCTAGCCTCTTCGCCTCGACCTGCGCGTCGATAAGTGATGCTAGATGCCCCCCCCCGCCTGGGCAGCCGGCGTCGAGCCGGAGAGGCCGCCGGGGCAGGCGCGGTCCACCTCCCTGTTGGCCCGCCGCCGCCTCGCGCCGGTCGATGGGCGCGGATTGGGCGACCTGCTGGAGCGGCTGCAAAGCCGTGACCCGTCTTGGCGGGACGACCCAATCTTCGACGGAGGTGAGCTCAGTCACGTCGAGAGTGACCTTGCCTCCGCCAGGTTGCAAAGAAGGGCCCAATTGTCAGACCGTGCCCGCGGGAATGCCCCCGCTCTGCCTTCAAGCGCTCAGGATCTCGTCGAACAGACGGAGCGTCTCGGTCCATGAGTGCATGTCAGCGGCCGCGTCATAGCGGGAGGCACCGGGGCGGCCGATGCGACCCGCATCCGGGTCGGTGAAGCTATGCACGACTCCCCCGTAGAGATTCATCCGCCAATTCACGTCGCCTTGGCGCATCTCCGCTTCGAAGGCGGCGCGCTGCGAAACATCAACGGCGGGATCGTCGGCGCCGATACAGACCAGTACGGTGCCCTTGATATTGCGCGCATCCTGCGGCGCCTTCGTCGCGAGCCCGCAATGAAAGCCTACCGTGCCGGCAATGCCACGGCCGCTGCGCGCCAGCTCGAGCGCCACGGTGCCGCCGAAGCAATAGCCGATGGCGGCGGTGCGTTCCTGATCGATATCGGGCTGCGTCAGAAGGGCGTCGAGCGCCGCGCCGGCGCGGGCGCGGATGCGGCCGGGGGAGTCCCGAAGTGGGCCGATCATGGCGACGGCGTCTTCGAGGCTCTCGTAATGACGGCCGGCACCGTGCAGGTCGCACGCCAGAACCGCATAACCGAGCGCCGCGAGCCGCTCCGCGCGTGCGGTGGCATGATTGCCAAGACCGAAGGCATGGGGAAAGACGAGGATGCCGGCCTGGGACGCGCCTGCTGGCGGGTTGCGATAAAGCCGGCTGTGAAAGGTGAGGCCGTCGGCCTCATAGATCACCAGCTCGCTTTTCATCCCGCGCCGCTCAACCCTCGGGCGCGATCTGCACCGAAAGGCCTTCCAGATCGGGCCCGCAGGTGAGCTGGCAGGACAATCGCGATCGTTCGTTGCGATTGTCGCTGCTGTCGAGCAGGTCGTTCTCGTCGTCGGACATCTCCGGCAGACGCGGGAGGTACGTGGGATCGACATAGACATGGCAGGTCGAACAGGAGCAGCACCCGCCGCAAAGTGCGAGCAGCTCATCGATGCCGGCGTTGCGGATGGCCTCCATTAGCGAGAAGCCCTCCTCGCCCTCGACGGCGTTCGCGTTGCCGGCGCGGTCCCTGACTTCGATGCTTACCATGACCCGTCTCCCGCCCGGCCCCCGCTCATGCCGCCTCCGTCGCCATTTCGCTCGACGACGCATCGCGCTCCAGCGTGCGCGTGGCGAGGAGGAACAAGGCAACCCCAATAATATAGAAGATCGGCATGAAGGTGAGGGCCATGCGTAGCGAATCCTTGCCGTGCGCCGCGGCGAAGGCGTCACTGAGCAGGCCGACCAGCGACGGCCCGAAGCCAAGGCCCGCGAGATTGCCGATGACGAGGAAGATCGCCGCGCCCGTGGCCCGCAGCCGCGCGCCGCTCAGCCCTTGGATCAGCGAAAAAGCCGGGCCGGTATAGACGGATCCTACCAGGGCATTGGCCGCGCACGCCACCAACGCCAGCTTGAAGGTCGGCGCCAGGAAGACCGCCAGCTGGAGGGGCGTGCCCACCGCGAAGGTCGCGGCGACGATCCAGAGCGGCCAGCGCCGATCCCGCCGGGCGAGACGGTCCGAGATCATGCCGCCGGCGAGGCTGCCCACCAGGAACAAGGGCAAGGTCGCGCCGGCATAGCGAAGCCCGACGGTCGCGGGTGAGAGATCGAAGCCGCGCATCAGATACGCGGGAGTCCAGATCAGCGCGCCGTAGAGGCCGATCGAGACCGTGCCGAGGCCGAGGCAAAGGAAGAGGAAAGAGCGTTTGGCGAGCAATTGGCGCACGTCCTGGACCATGGTCGAGGCCGGCGCGTCCGCGGAAGGCGGCGGGACCACTGGTTCGCGGATGGTCGTCAGCACCAAGGTGGCGACGAGCAGACCGGGCAGGCCCGCCGACCAGAAGGCCGTCCGCCAACCATAATGTTCGGCGATGATGCCGCCGATGCCGGTGGCCGCGTAGGTGCCGATGGCGCCCGAAATGCTGGTCAGCGACAGCGCCGTGGCCCGCCATTTCGGCCGCACATGGTCGGCGACAAGAGCGTGGGTGGTGGGGAGTCCTCCGGCCTCGCCGACGCCGACGCCGAACCGTGCCGCGAAGAGCGAGCCGAATCCCCAGGCGAAGCCGCACAAGGCGGTCATGACCGACCACAAGGCCAGCGAGAGGCCGAGCACCCGGACTCGGCGTCCGCGATCGGCGAAGCGGGCGATCGGCAGCCCGAGCAGGCAGTAGATCAGGGCGAAAGCAAGTCCCGAAAGTGCGCCGATCTGGCCATCGCTGAGGTGGAGCTCGGCTTTGAGTGGCTGAATGAGGATGCCGATCAGGTTCCGGTCGTAATAATTGAGCAGGCCGACCGTTGCGACCAAGCCGACGACATAGGAGGAGCGGGCGCGCGAGGCTTCGGTCATCGACAGCACCCCAGGGTGGCGCCATGGTGTGCGGCGCGGTGGACTTTGGAGGAGTAGCCATGAAGCAAGTGCGGCGGGTCATCACCGGCGAAGAGCTGGATGGACGATCCCGAATCGTCGCGATCGACCATGTCGATGCCGTCGCCATCGCGGGCATCCGCCTCTTCCCGCTCTGGGGAGTTCCATCCGTGCCCGTGCCCTTGCCGGCAACCGGCCTCGAGGGCCCCGGCAATGCCAAGGGCGCCGGCATCGTCCGGACCGCGATCGGCGTGCTGCCGGCCAATCGGCTGGTCGGCGGCGGCGACAGCCACCTGACCTTCGACGAGGAGGGCTTCCACCGCACCGACAGCGTCGACGTCGCTTATGTGATCAGCGGCAGCGTTTTGCTGCGGGTTCCGGGCGAGCCCGATACGATGCTGAACGCCGGCGACTGCGTCGTGCAGAACGGAGCGAGGCATGCATGGCTGAATCAAGGCGACGAAGATGCGGTGATCCTCTGGGTGTGGGTGAAAGGCGCGCGGGCCGACTGAATCAGATCGGTTCATAACGCGACCTGGACATGCTGGGTCTTGAGGAATTCGCGCACCCCGTCCTCCCCGCCCTCGGAGCCGATGCCGCTGTCGCCGAAACCGCACAACGGTGCGTCGGCCCGCAGGCCGCCGCCATTGTTGATCGAAACCGTCCCGACCCGGAGCCGCGGCGCGATCTGTGCGCACTGCGCGGCATCGCCGAACAGGCTTGCCGCAAGGCCCAAGTCGGAATCGTTGGCGATCGCCACGGCCTGCTCGATATCGTCATAGGGAAGGACAATCCCGACCGGCGCGAATAATTCCTCGCGGACGATCGGGTCGGAATTGGTCACGCCCGCGATCAGAATGGGGTTCATGAAATGACCGCGCGCCTGGTCCGGGCGTCCCCCGCCGGCGACGATGCGGGCGCCGCGATCGACCGCGTCGGCAACGAAACGTTCGACCCAGTCGCGATGGACGGCGGTGATAAGTGGCCCGACGAGCGTGTCGGCATCCCACGGATCGCCGACCTTGACCGTTCGGAAATAGGCCGAGCTCAAGGTGAGGAATTCGTCGAGGCGCGCGCGCTCGACCAGAATCCGGGTCGGCGACTGACAGCCTTGGCCGGCATTACGCAGATAACGGGCATGGATCGGCTCGACGACCGGCGCATAGTCCTCACCGGGAAGGAGGATAGCCGCGGACTTGCCGCCGAGCTCGAGCGTCACGCCGGTGACGTTGGCGGCGGCCTGGCGCATCACCGAGCGGCCGGTGCGGACAGAGCCGGTGAACGTCACCTTGTCGAGGCCGGGATGCCCGGTCAGCGCCTCGCCGACTTCGGGCCCGCCGAGAACAAGGTTGAACACGCCCGGCGGGAAGCCGGCTTCGAGCACGAGCTCGGCGAAGCGAAGCACACCGAGCGGCGTCAGGCTCGACGGCAGCAGCACGGTGGTGCAGCCCGCCGCCCAGGCGCCGCCGAGCTTGGCGCAGGCAGTCAGCAAGGGATAATTGTAGGCGGAAATCGCAGCGACGACGCCCACCGGGCGATAGAATATCTGACTGCGGCTCGGCACCGGCAATTCGTGACGGCCGAGATCGACGTCGCGGTCACGAAGCGCCGCCTGCGCGGCGTGGCGCAGATGCGCGGTCGCCCCCGGCACCTGCAGGCTGCGCGCGGTCGTGATCGGCGTGCCGACCTCGGCGACGATTAGCGCCAGCAATTCCTCCGAATTCTGCTCTATGAGGTCAGCGAGACGTGTGATGCAGCGCGATCTCTTCTCAGCGTCTCCCCACGTGCCTCCGTGGAAGGCGGCCCGCGCGCTCGCTACTGCCTGCTCGACCTGACGCAGACTGGCGGCGCGCGGGCTGGCGAGCGTCGCTTCGGTCGCAGGATCGTGGACGTCGAATGCCTCGCCTTCACCCGCCAGAAGCTCGCCGCCGATGAGCAGCGACGTCGCGCGCGCCCCGCCCATCGCGTCGAGGAGATTGGTCATGAGGCCGCCACCCGCCGCGCGGACCCGGCCGGCTCTGGCAGGATCGCCGCCGGCGGCGGAGCGCGGCCGAGGATCAGATCGGCAGCCTTTTCGCCAATCATCAGCACCGCCGCATAGGTGTTGGCGGACGGGATCGACGGGATGATCGACGAATCCGCGACCCAAAGGCAATCAATGCCGTGAACCCGAAGGTCCGGGCCGACCACCGCCGTCCTGTCGCCGGGAGGGCCCATCGCGCAACTCCCGACCAGATGATAGCTGGTCGAGCCGTAGTCACGCGCGAATTCGAGCCATGCTTCGTCGCTCTCGACCTTCTCGCCCGGCAGGATTTCGGAGTCCGCGAAGCCGTCGAGCGGCGCCGTGCGGAAAATCGTCCGCGCGCGCTTCAGCGCCTTCACCAGGACCCGCCTGTCGCTTTCAGCGCTCAGATAGGCCGGATCGACGGCGGGCGCCTCCCGCCAGTCGGCGGAGTGGATGGAGACATGCCCGCGGCTTTCCGGCCGCATCTGCCAGACGCCGCAGGTCATGCCCGGAAAATCGTCGAGCATGCCGACCCGGCCCGCTTTGTAGCTCGCCGGCATGAACACGAGCGTGAAATCTGGCGCATCGAGCGCCGGATCGCTGCGTCCGAAGCCGTGGGCCAAAGCGGGCGAGAGGCCCAGCACGCTCGGCCGGCCAAGCAGCCAGCGCAAGGCCTCGACAGCAAGGGGCAGGCCCTTCACCCGGCTGTTGAGCGTGGCCGCGCCCCGCACCCGGTAGACGAGCCGCGGGCTGAAATGATCGTGCAGGTTTCCGCCGACACCGGGGCGATCGACGACGACCGGCACCCCGCACGAGCGCAGCAGGTCCGCCGGGCCGATGCCGGACAGCTGGAGAAGCTTGGGCGAGTTCAGCGCGCCGGCGGCGACGACGATGCCGAGGCGGGCGTCCACGGTCGCCGGGCTGCCGTCGCGGCGGACATAGTCCACCCCGCGGGCCCGTCCCTCCTCGATCCTGATACGAACCGCCTGGGCGTGCGTGCGCACCTCGACATTGCCGCCTCGGCGGGCGGGGTGGAGGAAGGCAAAGGCGGCGCTGTGGCGGCGTCCGTTCAGGGTCGCCGACTGGTAGCGGCCGGCGCCTTCCTGCACCGCGCCGTTATAATCGTCGTTGGCGGGAATGGCGTTGGCTGCGGCGCTGGCAATGAAGGCGTCGCACAAGTCGCTGTCCCAACGCGGCGTGCTCACCGGCAGTGCGCCGGCGCGGCCGCGGTAGAAATCGTCGCCCGGGCCGATGCGATGTTCGGTACGGCGGAAATAAGGGAGCAGTTCCGCATAGGACCAGCCGCGATTGCCGCGCTGCGCCCATTGATCGAAATCGGCGCGCTGGCCGCGCACATAAACGCCGCCGTTGATCGCGCTCGATCCACCGAGGGTGCGGCCCTGCGCCAGGCGGATGCTGCGCCCGCCGATGTGAGGCGACGGCTCGGTGTCGAACTGCCAGGTCAGCTTCGGATCGGACAGGGTCTTGATGAAGCCGGCCGGCATCCGGATGTACGGATTGCGGTCCGGCGGCCCGGCTTCGAGCACGCAGATTTTGTGCTCGCCCGATTCGGAGAGCCGCGCCGCCAGCACCGAGGCGGCGGACCCTCCGCCGACGATGACATAGTCGAACATCCGCTTAGCGCGACGGATATGAGGCGTCGGCGAGCGCCATGATCTCGGCCTCGTCGGCGGGCAAGATCACGCCGGCGCGGATCGCACTCCGTAGCGCCGCCGAGAATCGCCGCCGATAGTCCGCGCGCCCGTTCGGATAGAGCTCGGTCAGGCGCGCCGGGCCCAGCGTCTCGGACCGGCCGAGCATGGTGGCGACGAGGCCGGGATAGCCGACGCCGCTGTAGCGCGCGGTCGGGACGTCCACCCAGGGCGTCCGGACCCCGCCCAGCGCGTTGCCCGACGCGTCGAGCGCCAGGCTCGGCGGCTGTCCGGCCACGATCTCGATCGGCATCGAGGCAGGCGGCGCCTTGCCGCGGCGTATCCAGTCGCTCAGCGCCGCGATCGCCGCTTCGTAGACATAATGGCCCTGCGGCGCCGCATTGGCGGGGCCGGGCAGCTGCTGTCCGAACGCGGTCGTGGTCGGGGCATAGGCCCGGGCGAGGTCGGCGATCGGCGTATGGCCGGAATCGACTGCGCTGACCGAGAAATAGATATCCGCATGCGACGCGCCGGTTACCTCCCAGGTACGGAGGCGGGGACCGTCGGGCTGCCGGGCAAAGCGAAAGGCCCAATTCTGGGTCGGGTTCATCAGGTCGAATTCGGTGACGAGGGTCAGCACCGGCACGCGCACGTCGTTGCGGATCCGGACATAGGGAAGGGCAAAGGGCCCTGTATGGTCGCGAAGCGCGAGGAACACGTTGCCGTCGAGCGGCGCCGCCGGGCTGCCGCGGACGTGCGGCAGATAGCCGTCGAAGGCACGCGCCAGCGGATCGATCGCGTCGATATAGGTGACGAGGTAAGCGCTCGACTGGGAGGAGCCCGCGCCGAGCACGGCCCTGGGCCGGAGTCCGCCGAGTAGGGCGCCGCTGCGCACCGCCCGCGCGGCCTGGGTGAAGATGTCATAGGAAAAGGCGTCGCCGGGATGATGGAGCGCGGCGTAACGCTGCGGGTCCGCCACCTTCAGCGGCTTGCCGGCCACCTGCACCGGCGGGAGCCCGGTCGGATTGGGCTCGATCCCGACCATCTGCGCGGAGACGCCGACAAAGGCGTAGCCGCTGCGGACGAGCTCGCGATGCGCCATGCTCCAGGTAGCCGCGGTGTCGGCGCCGCCGGTCACATTCAGCCATTCGACGACGACGTTGCCGTTGAAGCGGCGAGGGTCGGCCGGCCGGACGGTGACGACGCGGGTGGTGAACGGCGCGGTCGCGGCCGGCGCCACCGACCAGGCGCCATCGGCCCCTAGCGGGGCCGTCGACCGATAGGAGGTCGCGGTTCCGCTCAGAAAATATTCGTCGACCCGGTAATCGGCCGGTACCTGGGGCAGCGCGAGACGGGGCGCACCGGCGACGGGTCCGGTGACCGATTGCGCGCTGGCCGCCGCCGCCGCACAGAGGCCGGTGAGCAACAGCGCCGCCAGCTGGACGCAGACTCGCGGCCGGCGCGCCGCTTTACCCGTCGAAATCTTCCAGCCCATGGTTCGCTCCCCAGCCTTGCGGTCGCCGATGCCGGGTGCCTCCGAGGGGGAGCGCCCGGAGGATCAGAAGCTGTAGCGCAGCCCCGTATAGACCATCCGCGGCTCGTTATAGATAGCGAACACGCAATCGCAGGTGGACGTCACCTCGATCGTCTCGGTCCGAGCGGTCTTGTTGAACAGGTTCGTCACGCCGGCGAAGAAGTCAAGCCCGTGCTGGAACGGCAGGTTCCTCCAGTCGAATCGGAGATCGACCAGAGTGTAGCCGGGCGTAATCGTATCGCTCTTGGCGAGGCCGACCGTGTAATTGCTGTCGGCGCTGGCATGCGACGAGGTGCGGCTGACGTTGGCGGAAAGTGTGGCGCCGCGCGCGGCCTCGCCCAGAAAGCCGAAATGGATCGCAGGACGCAAATTCCACCTGAGCTTCGGCGCCTGTGCGAAGACGTCGGGATGGAAGGTCTCGGTGACGCCGCGGGCGGTGACGGTGCCGGCGACATGGTCGATCACCACCGGCGTCAATGCCGCGACCGCGCTGCTCAGGCCGACGCAGCCGGCCCGGAAGGGCTGGCGCGCGCAGGTCTGCGTCTCGAGCCAGTTGTCGAAGCTGGCTTTGTTATAGGCGACGAAGACCCCAACATCGAAATAACGCGACGGCGCCACGTCGAGCGAGAATTCGAGCCCCTTGATCGTCGCGCCGGCGACGTTCTGGGTCAGCTGCACATAATTTCCGGTCGCACTGTTGATGCCGAAGCTCGACCGCTGGATATTGGCATACTTGCCGCGATAGGCGACGAGACTGGTGCGCAGCGCCATGCCGCCGAGATCGAAGCTGCCGCGGAAGCCCGCTTCCCAATCGGTCAGGGTCTCCGGCCCGTAGAGATAATTGGGATCGGTGACCGGAACGAGGCGGTTGACGAGGCCTGGCTTGTAGCCCCGGCGATGGGTGACCCAGGCAAGCACGTTGCGGGTGATCTGCCAGTCGGCCGAGAGCGTGTAGCTCACCGCTGAATTCTTGGGCGACTTGAAGGTCGTGACCGTGGCGCCGGCGACCGGCTGGGGCGCGAAGGAGGACAGGGGAATGGTCACGCCGTTGAACACGGTGGTGATCGCCTGTCCGGTCGTCGATTGCGTGGTGGACTGGTCCCAGGATTTGCGAATGCCGGCGGTGACATGGACTCCGTCGACGACGGTGAAGATGCCCTGCGCATAGCCCGCATAGTTGAGCGACTCGCTGCGGCTGAGCGTCGTATTGTTGCCGGTCGACGTCGCGACGACGACGAACTGCGCAGCCGCCGTCCAGGGCGCGTCGTAGACCCTGCGGTAATAGACGCCGGCTTGCAGGTTGAGGCGATTGCCGAACAGGTCGGCCTGGACCTGCGTCTCGTTGACGAGGGTCTTGGCGCCGTCCACCCGGCAGCTCGAAGGCGATGTTCCGGCAATGCAGATGGCGCCGATATTGTCGGCGATCGGCGCCAGGCTGGAGTCGGGGTTCAGGCCGCTATTGGGCCCGTTGCGGCTCCGGAAAAAGCCGGTGATGTTCCGCAGCCTCACGTTGGGCGTGACGTCCCAGTTGATCTGGTTGGCGACCCCGGTGAAACTGCTGTGAGTGTCGAGCGGCGTGCTGGAAAAGGAGGCGCGAGGGCCCGCCGCGAGCTGCTGCGCCAGCGAATCCTTGATGATCTGAAGATAGGTCTTGCCCGCAGGCGCGGGCAGGCCGGAGAAATATTGGTAGCCGGCCGCCATCGACGGGATGTTCGCGGGCACGAGCCGCATGTTCGCCACGCGGTCGTAGACCGACTGGAGGATGTAGCCGGTGCCGGCGCTGTCCGACGAGCTGTGCGCCAGCACGGTATAGATTTCGAGGTTGTGGAACGGGTGGAGGACGCTCGACAGCCGCAGATCGGTCGTGTCGACATTGTCTCCATGCACGGACGACGTGCCCGGCTGGGAGAAGAAGATGTTGGTGTAGCCGTCGCGTTTGCGGATCTGGCCCGCCACCCGGATCGACCAGACGTCGGTGGCGATGGGGAGCGTCACCGCGCCTTCGATCAGCCGGTAGTCGTGATTGCCGAGCTCGCCGGTCACATAGCCTTCGAAGGCGTTGCCGGGCTTGCGCGGCGTGAACAGGACGGCGCCCCCGGTCGCGGTCTCGCCGAACAACGTCCCCTGTGGCCCCTTCAGCACCTGCAGATTCTGAAGGTCTACGAAAGACGGACGAAAGAAGGGCACCTCGGCGAAATAGCTGATGACGCTCGGGACCGCGCCTGCGCTCGATGCGGCGCCCTGGCCGCGAATGAACGGCGTGAACACGTCGCGCGACCCCTGACGGTTGGCAAGGGTCAGTGCCGGGTCGAGCTTGGTCAGCGTCTCGGGGCTGGAGATGGCGAGCCGCTCGAGCGTGTCCTGGGTGGCAACCGTGATCGAGATCGGCACCTGGGCCAGCGATTCTTCCCGGCGCCGGGCGGTCACGACGATCGCGGGATCGTCGATCGCAGCGCCCTGCTCCTGGGCCGCCGGCCGAGTCGTGCTCGCGGCCGCTTCGGGCTGCGCAGCCGTCGCAGGGGGAGCGGCCTCGACCATCGCGGCTGCGAGTCCATATCCGCTGACGGCGGTCAGTGCCGCGACTGTCACAAATCGCATTTTCCGATTTCCTCCCCACGATTGATGAATCGGTCTTATCGCCGATTTGGGCCTTTCGTAAAAACTATGCGCATCATTATCAAGAGGAATTTGATGCGTGTTAACCGGTCGTGCGGGTGGGCGGCATCAATCTTGGCGCAAACGAGGCAAGGCTTTCAATTATAAGGGATTCCTTCCAGCGCTTGTCGCCAGCGCGCATCGGTGCTCCAAAGGTGCTCGACATAATGGCCGAGCCTTGAGCGGTCGTCGGTATAGGCGAACTCGCCCTCTTCGCTCGGGGCCGACTGCCACGCGATCGGCCGCCCCGATGCCTGGAGCGCGGCAAGGTGACGGCGCCAGTCTTTCAGACCCCCCTCGAATCGGTAGGCAATGTGATGGAAGCTCAAGACAAAGCCGTCGCGTGCCAACGCATCGCGAAACACGTCGATCTGCCCTGCGATGGGCTCGATGATCTCGATCTGCGCTCCGGCGACGTTCGCCACGGCCACGAGGAGGCTGGCTTCGCCGGCGGCGCCCCGCAGGCGGGTAGCCGGCCTTCGCTCCCGCTGGCGAAAGCAAGTGACATTCATCGTCTGGGCGAAAACCTGCCGGGCCTGCGCGAGGGAATTGGTGACATAGCCCAATTGATGGAATCGACCTGACACGATCCTCTCCCCGTTGACATAACTAGGTATATAGTTATCCTGATTATGTGAGGATGCTCAAGGCTTCCGATCTGGAGAGCTGCGCGATAATTCTCCCGACTTCGTCGGGTCGATCGCCGGGCCCCCAACAGCTTAGAAACCGAGGAGAGACAGGTGGCGGATTTGGCGGCGCTCGAGAAGCGCATCGAGGAGCTCGAATCGCGGGAGCAGATCAAGGAGCTCGTGGCGCGTTACGGCTTCGTCGTGGACAATCGCGACATGGAAGGGATTGCCGACTGCTTCACCGAGAAGGCGTCGGTGCTGTCGAAAGACGGGCGCCACGCATCGGTCGGCAAGGAGGACGTCGTCCATCAATATCACCATCGTTTCGCTTTCCTCGGCCCGACCAACCACTTCACCCACAACCACATCATCTGGTTCGACGAGGAAGATCCGACCAAGGCATACGGCCTCGTCAACGCCCATGGCGAAGTGTTCCGCAACGGCCAGCCGATGATGAGCGCATTGCGCTACGACGACGAATATCGCCGCGACCCCGACGGCAAATGGCGGTTCGAGCTGCGGATGATGACCTATTTCTACTATCTGCGATTCGACGAGATCCAGATGTACATGGGCGATCCGATGCGGGTGCGCGCCTACACTGAGCCGCAGGCGGCCGACTGGCCGGAGGGCATCGAGACCTACAAGAAATATTATGAAGAGCATCCGCGCAGCACGGTTGCGGACTGATTGGAAATGTCGGCGGCGGGTGCGCCTGCCGCCGGCCACCCCGACGAGGTAGCAAGGTGGATTTCGGGCTGAAGGGCAAGGTCGCGATCGTTACCGGCGCCAGCCGCGGCCTCGGTTTTGCCGCCGTCGAGGCGCTTGTCTCGGAAGGCGCGCGAGTCGTTGCCGCGGCGCGCTCCGCCGCCGGGCTCGACGCGCTCGCGAGAGCCCATCCCGGCAGGATCTTGGCAGTGCCGTGCGACATGCGCGACGGCGAGGCGGTTGACGCGCTGCCGTCCCGGGCGGTGGCCGAGTTCGGGCGGCTCGACATTCTCGTCAACAATGCCGGAATCGCCCCAGCCGGCGCCTTCATCGACCAGAGCCGGGAAGGGCTGGAAGAGGTGATGGACGTCAACGTCATCGCGCCTGCAATGCTCTCCAGGGCCGCCGGCGCGATCATGATCCCGCAGGGCGGCGGCAAGATCATCAACATCGCCTCGATCTCCGGCATTCGCGGCAAGGCGGTGCTGGTCGGTTATTCCGCGTCGAAGGGCGCGATGTTGCAGATGACCAAGGCGCTCGCCGCCGAATGGGCGCGGCACAACATTCAGGTCAACGCCATCGCCCCCGGGGGCTTCGCCACCGAAGCGCAAGCGGCGGTGCTCAACGATCCCGATATTCTCAAGAAACGGGTCCGCAAGATCCCGGCCGGCCGCATGGCCCGGCCGGACGAGATGGGGGCGATGGTCTGCTACTTGGCCTCGCCTTTGTCCGACTTCGTCACCGGCGCGGTCCTGGTCATCGACGGCGGCGAGACCGCGAAAATCTGAAGGGCGCACGCGCCCGCGACATCTGGAAGGGAAGAGCATGAGGCAGTCCGCCCGTGAAGCATTGATCGTCGAAGCCTGCCGCACGCCGGTCGGGCGCGGCCATGCCGAGAAGGGGATGTTCCGCGATATCCATCCCGCCGAACTGCTCGGCCGGACCTTCGTCGCCTTGCTGGATCGCGCCGGCATCGATCCGTCGGAGGTCGATAATGTCATCGCCGGCTGCGCCCATCAGGTCGGCCAACAGGCCAGCGGCATCACCCGCACCGCCTGGCTCATGAAGGGTCTGCCGATCGAAACCGGCGCGACCACCGTCGACGTCCGTTGCGGCTCGGGCCAGCAGGCGGTCAATTTCGCCGCGCTCACCATCGAAGGCGGCATCAACGACCTCGTCGTCGCGGGGGGCGTCGAGCATATGGGCCGAGTCGGCTTCCGAGCCAACGAAGGTTCCCAGGCCGCGTTCGGCGCCGCTTTCCCGCCGGAGCTCTACGAGCGCTACCCGATCGTCCCGCAGGGCGAGGGCGCCGAGATGCTTTGCGATCAATGGGACATTTCGCGGGCCGAGCTCGACGCCTTCGCCGTTCGCTCGAACCAGCGCGCCCAGGCCGCGACCGTCGCCGGCGCCTTCGAGCGCGAGATCGTACCGATCGAGACCGACGAGGGCGTCCGCACCGCCGACCAGGGAATCCGCCCCGAGACGTCGCTGGAGAGCCTTGCCGCATTGAAGCCCGCTTTCCGCGAGGACGGGCGGCTGACCGCGGGCAATTCCTCGCAAATGTCGGACGGCGCCTCTGCTCTGCTCCTCGCCAGCCGCGAGAAAGCGGACGCGCTCGGATTGCGGCCGCGCGCCCGGATCGTCGATCAGGTCGTCCTCGGCGTCGATCCCGTGTCGATGCTGACCGGCCCGATTCCCTCGACCAGGCGCCTGCTCGAACGCAACGGCTTGGCGGTGCGCGACATCGACGCGTTCGAAGTCAACGAGGCCTTCGCTTCCGTGGTGCTGGCCTGGCAGCGCGAGCTGAAGCCGGACATGGACCGGGTCAACATGCGAGGCGGGGCCATCTCGATTGGCCATCCGCTCGGCTGCACCGGCGCCCGGCTGCTCACCACGCTGCTCCACAGCCTGGAGGACGAGGGCGGAGAGCTCGGTATCGTGACCATGTGCTGCGGCGGCGGCGTCGGCACCGCGACCTTGATCCAGCGGCTATGACGGAAGTGGGCGGCCAAGCCGGCCCGAAGAGTGTTGACAAAACTATGCATATAATTATCCCTGTTTGAAAGGCGCTGTCGAACGCGCGCCCGGAGAGGAATCGAAAGCGCCATGAAATTCGGCATCCTGACCACGCCGGTCTGGGGGAAAGAGACCGATCCCCAAGAGCAGTTCGCTCGGCACCGGGAAGTCGTGCAAACGGCCGAGCAGCTCGGCTTCAGCGCGATGGTGGCGGGCCAGCATTTCCTCGGCGGCGAGCTGCGTTATTATCAGCCGGTCCCCTACCTCACCTACCTCTCGCAATTCGCGCCGACCATGGACGTGGTGATCGGGATCATCCTCCTGTCGCTGGTCAACCCGGTGGAAACGGCCGAGCAGGTCGCGACGATGGATGCGGTCACCGGCGGCAAGGCCGTGCTCGGCGTCGGCCTCGGTTATTCGGACCATGAATTCCGCGCCTTCGGCATTCCCAAGGAGACGCGGGTCAAGCGCTTCGAGGAAGGGCTCGAGCTGATCAAGCGCCTGTGGTCGGGCGACGAGGTCAATTTCCACGGCGACAATTTCGTCGTCGAGGGCCAGACGCCGGCGGTGCTTCCGGTCCGCAGGCCCCGCCCGCCGATCTGGATCGGCGGCCAGGGCGAGAAAGCGATCCGCCGCGCAGCGCGGACCAGCGACGCCTGGTACGCGCCGCCCTTCCCGACCCATGAGGGCCTCGCCCGCTTGCGCGCGGTGTTCCTGGAGGAGCGCGAAGCGGCGGGCCTGCCGCTCGACGGCGACTTCCCCTTGCGCCGCGAGCTGCTCATCGCCGGCTCGCGCGACGAAGCCCGCAGCCTGGCGAAGGAGCGCAGCGAGCTGCGGTTCAAGACCTATCTCAAATGGGGCCTGGGTGACCGGCTCGACAAGGACGCGGGCGCCGGCGGCTTCGGCTCCCAGTCGGACGAGGATATCGACTCGCGCTTCATCCTCGGCACCGCCGAACAATGCGCCGAGGAGCTCGACCGGCTGCGCCGCGAGCTCGGCATGACCCATTTCATGTTCAAGCCGCAATGGCCGGGCCTGCCGCATGCCGAGGCGATGAAGCAGATAGAAGCGTTCGGCACCCGGGTGATCCCGATGGTGCTCGCCGCCGAACGCGCGGCGCAAAGCGTATGAGGATCAAGGGATGAAGAGCGTCAAACTGGGAACCGGCCTCGCTTTCTGGGGCGATTCGATCCGACCGGCGATCGAAATGGTCGAGCGTGCCGACATCGAATATCTGTGCTGCGATCACCTCGCCGAGCTGACGATGTCGATCCTGAGCAAGCAGAAATCGAAGAATCCCGAGCTCGGCTACACCACCGACATCATTCCGTTCCTGCGGGGCGTCCTGGTCAAATGCCGGGAGCGCGGCATCCGGATCGTCACCAATGCCGGCGGCGCCAATCCCGAATCCTGCGGCCGCCAGGTCGTCGCGCTCTGCAAGGAGCTCGGTCTCTACGGCACCAGAGTGGCGGTGGTGACCGGCGACGACATCATGGACCGGATCGACGAATTGCTCGACCAGGGCATCGCGCTCGAGAATATCGATACCGGCCGGCCGCTCGCCGACGTCCGCGACCGCGTCACCCAGGCCAATGTCTATATCGGCTGCGAAGGCATCGTCGAAGCGCTGGAGAAGGGCGCCCACATCGTCATCTGCGGCCGCGTGACCGACGCCGCCCTCTATCTCGGGCCGATGCGCCACGAGCTCGGTTGGGCCGCCGACGATTGGGAAATGCTCGGCGCCGGAACCGGCATCGCCCATTGCGTCGAATGCGGCGGCCAGGCCACAGGCGGCCTCTATTCCGCCGGCTGGCAAGATATGCCGCGGCTCTCGTCGCTCGGCTATCCGGTGACCACCGTGTTCGAGAATGGCGAGGCGATCATGTCCAAGCCGCCCCAGACCGGAGGCGGCGTCACCGTCGGCACGGTCAGCGAGCAGCTCGTCTACGAGGTGCTCGATCCGGCCAATTATCTGACCGCCGATTCCACCGCGGACGTCAGCCAGATCAAGCTCGATCAGGTCGGCACCGACCGGGTCCGCATCTCCAACATCAAGGGCAAGCCTGCGCCCGCCACCCTCAAGGTCAATATGGGCTATCGCGCAGGCTTCGTCGGCGAGGCGCAATTCACCTACACCTGGCCGGACGCCGTCAAGAAGGCGAAGGCGGGGCTCGAATTCCTCGCCGAGCGGCTGGCCCAGGTCGGCTTCCGGGCCGACGAGGAGCGGGTCGAATATATCGGCCGCAATTCGATGTGGGGGCCGGAGCTGGTCTCCAATCCCGACGATCCGGAACTTCCCGAAGTGGTGGTCCGCTACGCCGCCCGCTGCGCCAGCGCCGCCGATGCCCGCAAGGTCTTCACCGAGAGCGTGCCGCTCTACAATAACGGTCCGGCCGGCGCGAGCGGCATCGGCACGAGGCCCCCGGTCAAGGAATTGTTCGGCATCTGGCCGTGCATGATCCCGCGCGAGTTCATCACCCAGAAGGTCGAGATCGAGGAGGTGCAGCCATGACCCGCCGGGTCTGGGATCTCGCCCACGGCCGCTCCGGCGACAAGGGCGACGTCTGCAATATCGGCCTGATCGCGCGCAACGCGCCGGCCTATGAGATACTCCGCCGCGAAGTCACCGCCGAGCGGGTGAAGGCGCATTTCGGCGCTATGATCAAGGGGGCGGTCGAGCGCTACGAGCTGCCCAATATCCGCGCATTGAACTTCGTCTGCCGCGGCGCGCTCAACGGCGGCGGTACGCTGTCGCTGCGCTCGGACCATCTGGGCAAGGTCATGTATACCTGGCTGCTGCGCATGGAAATCGAGGAGCAGGGCTGATGGCCGCGTCCGTCGAGGAGATCGCCGCGCTGCGCGATACGATGCGCGAGTTCGGACGCCGGGAGATTAGGCCCCGCGTCCGCGCGCTCGAGCTGGCCGGAGAGTTTCCACGCGACATCTACCGGCAGCTCGGCGAGCTTGGCGCCTACGGCGTGATGCTGCCCGAGGACGTCGGCGGATCGAACATGGGGTTCGAAGCGCTCGCCGTGGTGTCCGAGGAGCTGGCTTATGCCTATCCTCCGCTCAGCGCCGGGATGAACCTGCAGGCGGCGACGGTCCCGCTGACCATCCGCAACTGGGGGCGGCAGGACCAGATCGACCGCTACGTGCCCGGCCTGATCAGCGCCGAGATTCTCGGCGCCAACGGCATGACCGAGCCGGACGGGGGCACTGACTTTCTCGGCGCGATGCGGACCACCGCCGTCCGCGACGGCAGCGATTATGTGATCAACGGTCAAAAGATGTGGATCACCAACGCCAACGTCGCCGACGTGGTGATCGTCTATTGCAAGACGGATCCCGCCGCCAGGCATCGCGGCGTCAGCGCCTTCCTGATCGATACGGGCACGGCCGGCTTCGAGGCGAGCCGCGTCAAGTGCCGCACCCTGGGCAATTTGATGCCGACCAACGGTCTCACCTTCACCGACATGCGCGTGCCGGCCGGCGCGATGCTCGGGGAGGAGGGCGAAGGCTTCAAGATCGCGATGACGGCGATGGATTTCGGCCGGCTCACCGTCGCCGCGCGCTCGCTCGGCCTGGCGCGGGCCTGCCTCGACGCCGCGGTCGAATACGCCGACCTGCGCACGGCCTTCGGCGAGAAGATCGGCGCCTACCAGATGGTCAAGCATCAGATTTCGGACATGGTGGTCGAGGTCGCCGCCGCGACCGAGCTCGTCTACAAGGCCGCGCGGCTTTACGACGCGGGAAATATCGCCACGCGCGAAAGCTCGATCGCAAAATATTATGTCGGCGAAGTCTGCAACCGGGCCGCCCAGGCCTGCGTCGAGATTTTCGGCGGCTATGCTTTCTCGGACGAGCTGCCGATCTCGATCTACCTCAATTACGCCAAGCTCTGGCAGACCGGGGAGGGGTCGGCGAATCTCCAGCGCATTCTGATCGCCGACGACGCGCTTGGGTGGAAGTTGATGGACCGCCACCGCACCAAGGTGCGCAATGCATAGCATCACCGGCGCCGAGGACGATGTCGTCCGCCTGTTCAATCCGGCGTCGATCGCGATCATCGGCGCCTCGTCGCGGCCGGGCGCGCTCAGCTGGTGGCCGCTGCACCTCGCCGCCGGCAACGGGTTTCAGGGCGGCATCTATCCGGTCAACCCGACGCGCGACGCGATCGAGGGGCATAAATGCTATCCCTCGCTGAGCGCGGTATCGGGTCCGGTCGACCTCGCCGTCATCGCCCTCAACGCCGAGCGCACCCCCGATGCGATCCGGGACTGCGCGGAAGCCGGCGTGAAGACGGTCGTCCTGCCCACCCAGGGGCTCGGCGAAACCGGCCCCGAGGGCGCCGCAGCCGAGCGCGAGCTCCTGGCGCTCGCGCGGGCGCACGGCATGCGCATCGTCGGTCCGAATACCGACGGCATCGCCAATCTGGCGACCGGCGCGATCGGCTCGATCCAGCCGCTGTTCGGGCAGGGCATCTCGCCCGGCCCCGTCGGGCTGGTGACGCAGAGCGGCGCGACCGCCAGCTCGCTGCTGGTGCGCCTCAAGCAGGCGGGGATCGGCTGCAAGCTCTACGCGAGCGCCGGCAACGAGATCGATCTTGGCCTCGTCGATTACATGTCGGTGATGGTCCAGGATCCGGATATTCGCATCGTCCTGTCCTTCGTCGAGGCGCTGCGCCGACCGGACGATTTCCTGAAGGTCGCCGACCTGGCGGCCGAGCTCGGCAAGCCGATCGTCCTGATCAAGGTCGGGCGCAGCGAAGAGGGTGCCCGCAGGGCTGCCGCTCATACCGGGGCCCTCGCCGGCGAAGATTCGCTCTACGACGCCTTGTTCGCGTCGCGCGGCGTGCTGCGAGTCTCCGAGCTCAGCGAGCTGGTCGCGGTGGCCAAATTGTTCCTCGCCCAGGGCGCGCCTGCGACACCCGGCGTCGGCATCATCTCGGTGTCGGGGGGACAGGCCGGGGCGCTGGCCGACAAGGCCGGCGCCATGGGGGTGCCGGTGCCGGCGGTCAGCGACGCGACCGAAGCGAAGCTCACCGCCGCGCTCAAGTTCGGCAAGGGCTTCAACCCCTGCGATCTCACCGGCGAGATCGCGCGCGACCCCTCGCTCGCCGTCCAGGTTTATGACGGCTTCGCCGGCGAACCGGCGATCGGGACGGTGGTCTATGCCCGCAAGCATCTGACCGCCGATGCCGGCGTCGGCGCGGCGAAGCTGCTCGGCGCACGCGCGAACGAGCCCGACGCAACGCCGCTCGCCATCTATGCGATGGACGGGTCGGTCTGGGGCGCCGAGGCCGATATCTATCGGGAGCGCGACATTCCGGTCTTCGAGAATTTGAACGACCTCTACACGGCCATCGACAGCCTGGCGCGCTGGTCGGCCTTTCGCCGCGAACCGCGCGCGGATCGCGGCTCGGCTCCGGTCCTGAATGGCGTCGCCTATGACTTCCGCGGCGTGGTACCCGACGAGGACGCCAAGAAACTGCTCGTCGAGACGGGGCTGAAGCTGCCGCAGGAGCGCTTCGCGACGGACCGCGACGCCGCGGTCGAAGCTGCCGAAACGATCGGCTTTCCGGTGGTGATGAAGATCGTCAGCGGCCGCATCCCGCACAAGACCGAGGCGGGCGGCGTGGCGCTGGGGCTGCGCGATGCGGCCGGCGTAGTGGCCGCGTTCGATGCCATGCTTGCGAGCGCCCGTGCCTATCTCGGCGGCGGCGAGGCCGACGGCGTCCTGATCCAGGAGCAGATCGAAGGCGCGATCGAAGTCATCCTCGGCATGAAGGTCGATCCGGCGATGGGCCCGTTCGTGGTCGTTGGCCTCGGCGGGGTATTCACGGAATTGCTCAAGGACGTCGCCGTCCGCCCCGCGCCGGTCGACGCGGCCGGTGCCCGCGCGATGATCGATACGCTGCGGGGCGCGAGCCTGCTGCACGGCTTTCGCGGCAGCGCGCCGCGTGACATCCAGGCATTGGTCGACGCGATCGTGCGTTTCTCCGAGTTCGGCGCCGCCCAGTCGGGATGGCTCGCCGAGGCCGATCTCAACCCGGTGCTCGTGCTCGAGCAGGGCAAGGGCGTGCGGCTGGTGGACTCGTTGCTGATCGGGCGGGAGGCGGAATGAGCGCGCCGCGCAACATCCTCGTCGAGCGGGACGGCAGCCTCGGTCGGATCGTCCTCAACCGGCCGAAAGCCCGCAACCCGCTGGACAACGTGACCGCGCGGGAGCTGCTCGAAGCGCTCGAGCAGCATTTCGCCGACGACCAGGTCCGCTCGATCGTCATCACCGGCGCCGGCGACGCCTTCTGCGCCGGCGGCGACTTGCGGCAGATGAACCAATTCGCGGACATGCCGGCGGCCGAAGCGCTCGACTGGCCCTCGGCGATCGTCGCCGCCCATAAGCGCATGCTGAGCGCCGAGAAACCGGTGATCGCCGCGGTCAACGGCCCGGCCTCGGCCGGCGGGATGGGCCTTGCCGGCATGTGCGACATCGTCCTCGCATTGTCGTCGGCGACCTTCGCCATGCCGGAGGTGAGGATCGGCCTGTTCCCGATGATCATCGTCGCCCAGCTCAGCCGCTCGATCCCGCGTAAGCTGCTGCTCGAGATGATGATGACCGGCGAGCCGATCGACGCGGCCGAGGCCTATCGCGTCGGCTTCGTCAACCGCATTGCGGCCGACCGCGAGGCGCTCGAGGCGCTCGTCCAGGATTATGCGCGCCGCTTCGAAGGGGTCAGCCCGACCGCGATCGCCTTGGGGCGGCGCACCTTCACCCTGCTGAGCGACATGCCCGCGTCGCAGGCGCTCGACGCTGCCCAATTCTTCAATCTCCCCTTCTTCCTCGGCGACGATCTGCGCGAGGGCGCCAACGCCTTCCTCGAGAAAAGGCGGCCCGATTGGCGGCCGTACAAACCGGGCAAGGAATGAGCATGGGGCAGGCTGCGCCTCTCCCCGCGACTGCGTCCGCCGACCGGATACCCTGGCTCGACGGGGGTGAGGCCGCGCTCGCGCGATGGCTTGCGGAGCGCGGCGTCGCCGAAGGCCCCATAAGCGATGTCCGCAAGCTTGCCGGCGGCACGCAGAATCTGCTGGTCCGGTTCACCTGCGGCGACCGCAATCTGGTGCTGCGCCGTCCGCCGCTCGACCGGCCCGGCGGCGACAAGACGGTCCGCCGTGAGGATGCTGTGCTTTCCGCGCTGGCCGGCGGTACGGTCCCCCACCCGCGGGTGCGCGGCCTTTGCGAGGATGCGTCGATCCTCGGCGCGGCCTTCCTGATCACGGACGAAGTCGGAGGCTTCAACGCCACCGTGGCAATGCCCGGCCGCGCCGCAACGGACCCCGCCTTCCGCCGCCGCATGGGGCTGGCGCTGGTCGACGGGATCGCCGAGCTTTCGAGAATCCCGGTGGATGACGAAGCCCTGGCGCCACTCGGCAGCGCCGAGGGCTTTGTGGAACGCCAGGTGGCGCGCTGGGCCTCGCAGCTCGAAGGTTATAAGGCGCTTCCTGGCTGGTCCGGGGCGGACACATTGGGTCCGGTCGCGGCGATCGGCGCCTGGCTGGCCGCCAATCCGCCGGCCGATTACCGGCCGGGGCTGATGCACGGCGACTATCATATCGCCAACGTCCTGTTCCGCGAGGAGGATGGCGCGCTGGCCGCGATCCTCGACTGGGAGCTCGCCGCATTGGGCGATCCCCTGCTCGATCTTGCGCGCCTCGTCACCACCTGGCCGAACGAACGGAACGAGGGGCTGCTGAGCCTCAAGGTCGAGCCGTGGACCGGATTTCCGCGCCGCGAGGAGCTGATCGAATATTATGCCGACGCAACCGGCCGGCCGATGACGAACCTCGCCTGGTTCGAAATCCTCGCCTGCTACAAGTTCGGGATCATCCTCGAAGGCACGCAGGCCCGGGCCCAGGCCGGCACGGCCGATGCCGCCGTCGGCGCTCGCCTCCACGCCTCGGCCGAGGGACTGATCGCCCGGGCCGCACAGATACTGGACGCGCGATGACCGTCAGCACGAGGATACATCATGTGGAGCTTTGAGACCGATCCGGACTTCGAACGCGAGCTCGAATGGATCGACCGTTTCGTGCGCGAGGAGGTCGAACCCCTCGATTTCATCCTCGACAATCCGTTCGACGTCGCCAACCCGCGCAACCGCGCGCTGGTTTTGCCGCTCCAGCAGAAGGTGAAGGCGCGCGGCCTCTGGGCTTGCCATCTCGGCCCGGAGCTGGGCGGCCAGGGCTTCGGCCAGGTCAAGCTCGCGTTGATGAACGAGATCATCGGCGTCGGCCGCTTCGCGCCTTTGGTGTTCGGCTGCCAGGCACCGGATTCGGGCAATGCCGAGATCCTCGCCCGCTACGGCAGCGCCGAGCAGAAGGAGAAATATCTCGCCCCGTTATTGGCGAACGAGATCGTCTCCTGCTTCTCGATGACCGAGCCCCAGGGCGGCGCCGACCCGCTGCAGATCGCTACCAATGCCGTCCGCGACGGCGATCATTGGGTGATCAACGGCGAGAAATGGTTCTCGACCAACGCCAAGACCGCCGAATTCTTCATCGTCATGGTCAAGAGCGAGCTGGACGCGCCGCCGCACAAGAGCATCTCGACGATCATCGTGCCCAAGGGCACGTCTGGTCTCGAGATCGTCCGCAGCGTGGGCTACGGCAACCTTCCCAAGACCCACGGCTTCGTCCGGTACAACGAGGTGCGGGTGCCGCTCGACCATATGCTGGGCGCGCCCGGCGAAGGCTTCGTCGTCGCCCAGACCCGGCTCGGCGGCGGCCGAATCCACCATGCGATGCGCACCATCGCCAAGGCGCGCCGCGCGCTCGACTATATGCAGCGCCGCGCCGTGTCGCGCACGACCAAGGGCAGCCTGCTGTCGCACAAGCAATTGGTCCAGGAGAAGATCGCCGAATCCTGGGTCCAGCTCGAGCAGTTCCGGCTGCTGGTGCTGCGCACCGCCTGGCTGATCGACAAGCACCAGGATTATTATCGGGTCAGGAAGGACATCGCGGCGGTGAAGGCGGTGATGCCGCGGGTGCTGCACGACATCGCCTCGCGCGCGCTCCACATCCACGGGTCGCTCGGCGTGTCCGAGGAAATGCCGTTCGCGCAGTGGATCGTCGAATCCTACGGCCTGGCTTTGGCCGACGGCCCGACCGAAGTGCATCAGGTGACGCTTGCGCGGGAGCTCACTCGTCACATCGAGCCCGATCCGACGCCTTTTCCCGATTATCATCTGCCGACGCGCGCCGCGGCGGCGCGGGCCAAATATGAGGATGCGGAGACAGGCGAATGAAGATCCAGGGCATCTCGGCGCTCGTCACCGGCGGCGCTTCGGGCCTCGGCCGTGCGACCGCCGAGAAGCTGGCGGAAGCGGGGGCGAGAGTGACGATCGTCGACCTGCCGCAATCGGCCGGGGAAGCAGTGGCGCGTTCGATCGGCGGCCATTTCGCCGCCGGCGACGTCACCGACGAGGCGCAGATGTGCGCCGCGTTCGAGGCCGCCGCCGGGCCTGGGCCGTTGCGCGCAGTGGTGCATTGCGCCGGGCGGGGCGCGACCCTGCGCGTGCTCGACCGCGAGGGCAAAGCCGGATCGCTGGAGACATTCGAGTCGGTCGTCCGCACCAACCTGATCGGCAGCTTCAACACGCTCCGCCTCGGTGCCGAGGCGATGGCCGCGACCGAGCCGGTCGACGGCGAGCGCGGCGTGTTCGTGCTGACCTCGTCGATCGCCGCTTATGAAGGTCAGATCGGCCAGATTCCCTATGCCTGCTCCAAGGCGGGGATCGTCGGCATGACCCTGGTCGCGGCACGCGACCTCGCCCAGCGGCTGATCCGCGTTTGCGCGATCGCGCCCGGCATTTTCGACACGCCGATCCTCGACCGGCTTCCCGCGGAGGTGAAGGACAAGCTCGGCGCGGCGGTCCCCCACCCGGCGCGGCTCGGCCGGGCGAGCGAGTTCGCGATGCTGGCCGCCCATATCGTCGAGAATCCGATGCTGAACGGCGAGACGATCCGCATCGACGGCGCCATCCGCATGCAGGCCCGCTGACATGAACGGCGACTTGCAGGCCGTTTTGTTCGAGAAGGTGGACGGCCTCGGCATCGTCACCATCAACCGCCCCGCCGCGCGCAACGCGATCGACCGCGACGCGGCGCTCGGCGTCGCGGCGGCGATCGAGACGATCGAAAGCGATCCCGAGATCCGGGTCGGCATCCTGACCGGCGCCGGCGGCACCTTCTGCGCCGGCCTCGACCTCAAGGCCTTCCTGCGCGGCGACGTCGTCAAATTCCCCAAGGGGGGCTTTGCCGGCCTGGCCGAAGCCGAGATCGCCAAGCCGATGATCGCCGCGGTCGAAGGTTATGCGCTCGCGGGCGGCTTCGAGCTGGCGCTCGCCTGCGACCTGATCATCGCCTCGCGCGAAGCCCGCTTCGGCCTGCCCGAGGTCAAGCGCGGCCTGGTCGCGCGCTCGGGCGGCATGGTGCGCCTGCCGCGCCAGCTCCCCTATCGAATCGCGATGGAATTGCTGCTGACCGGCGAGCTCGTGCCGGCGCCGCGGCTCGCCGCTTACGGCCTGTTCAACCGCATCGTCGAGCCCGGCGAAGCGCTGGCGGCCGCGACGGAGATGGGGCGCTCGATCGCGCGCAACGGACCGTTGGCCATCGCCGTCAGCAAGCGCGTAATGCGCGAATCGCAGGATTGGGACAGCCGGGAGATGTTCGCGCGGCAGATCGAGATGACCGAGCCGGTGTTCCGCTCCGCCGACGCCTGCGAAGGCGCGCTCGCCTTCGCCGAGAAGCGCGAGCCGGTCTGGCGCGGCGAATGAGCGAGACCGGCGACATGCTCGCGGCGACCGCGACCCGCTTGTTCGAGACCAGGCTCGGCGAGGCGGCGGTGCGCGCAAGCCGTCAGGGCCAGTGGCTGGCGAGCGGCTGGGCCGCGGTCGAGGAAAGCGGCCTGCCTCTTGCCTTGCTGTCCGAAGAAGAAGGCGGCTTCGGCATACGCATCTCGGAAGCGCTCGACCTCGTGCGGATCGGCGGCTCGTTCGCCTCGCCGGTGCCGCTCGGCGAGACCATGATTGCCAATTTCATGCTCGCGCGCGCCGGTCTGGAGCTGGCGGAGGGGCCCGCGACCATCGCGCTGCTGGGCGCCGGCGGCTCGCTCGATCCGGCCGGCGGCGATTGCCGATTGCGCGGCGAGGCACGGCACGTGCCCTGGGCGCGGCATTGCGGCACGATCCTCGTCATCGCCGGGGAGCGTCTGGCGCGGGTGGCGAGCACCGGCGTCACGATCCACCCGCAAGCCGGCGCCTGCGGCCTGCCCCGCGACCGGCTGGAGTTCGACGTCGCGTTGGAGCCTGCCGCGGTCGCGCCGCTGCCGCGGCCGTTCACGTCCGATCACCCGCTGGCGGTCGGCGCTCTCGTCCGCGCGCTTGAGATTGCAGGCGCGCTGCAGCGGATCGTCGAGCTGACCGTCAGCTATGCAAGCGAGCGGGTCCAGTTCGGCCGCCCCATCGCCAAGCAGCAGGCCGTGCAGCAGCAACTGGCGGTGCTGGCGGGGCAGGCGGCCGCCGCACGTGCCGCAGCCGAGCTCGCGGCTCTCGCCTTTGACGGCGACCAGTGGCTGACGGCCGTCGCCGCCGCCAAAAGCCGCACCGGCGAGGCCGCGGGCATTGCCGCGGCGATCGCGCACCAGGTCCACGGCGCGATCGGCTTTACCGAGGAGCATCGGCTGCACCTCTTCACCCGCGCCGTTTGGGACTGGCGGGACGAATTCGGCTCCGAACGGCATTGGCAGGCGATGCTCGGCGCCCGGATCCTCGCCGCCGGTAACGATGGCTTCTGGTCCTTCATCACCGCCGCCGAAGCCGACGGCGTGGAGGTCTGAGATGGACCTGAAATATCCCGCGGCCCCGCGCTCCGCCAGGTCCGAAGCGCTTCGCGAGGAGGTGCGCGACTTCCTCGCTCGCGAGCTCGAAGGGGTGCCGCCGATCGTCCGCGCCCGCTCGTGGAACGGCTTCGACGCCGGCTTCAGCCGCAAGGTCGGTGCGCGCGGCTGGATCGGCATGACCTGGCCGAAAGCCTATGGCGGCCACGAGCGCGGCAATTCCGAGCGCTACGTCGTGCTCGAGGAGATGCTGGCCGCCGGCGCTCCCGTCGGCGGGCACTGGATCGCGGACCGGCAGACGGGGCCGCTCCTGCTCAAGTTCGGAACCGAGGCGCAGAAACGGGCCGTGCTCCCGAGGATCGCGGCGGGCGAGGCCTTTGCCTGTATCGGCATGAGCGAGCCCGACGCCGGGTCCGACCTGGCGGCGATCCGCACCAGGGCGGAGCCGATTGCGGAAGGCTTCCGGATCAGCGGCACCAAGCTCTGGACGACCCAGGCCCACCACGCCCAGTTTATGATCCTCTTGTGCCGGACCAGCGGCACGCCGGCCGACCGTCACGCCGGCGTCAGCCAGCTGCTGGTCGATCTCGCCACGCCCGGGATCACCATCCGTCCGATCGTCGATCTCGCCGGCGAGCATCATTTCAACGAAGTGATTTTCGAGGATGCGGTGGTTCCCGCCGATGCCTTGGTGGGCCGGATGGGCGACGGCTGGAAGCAGGTGATGAGCGAGCTTGCCTATGAGCGCAGCGGCCCCGAGCGTTTCCTGTCGTCGATGGCCTTGCTAGTCGCGCTCGTCCGCGCGCTCGGCGACCGCCCAGATGTCGCCGCACAGGCGGCGATCGGCCGGCTCGCCGCCCACCTGATCACCCTTCGGCACATGTCGCGCGCGGTGGCCTGGATGCTCGAGCGGGGCGAGGATCCGGCGCTCCAGGCCACGATCGTCAAGGATCTCGGCGCGCTGTTCGAGCAGGAGATTCCCGACGTGGCGCGCGCGCTGATCGACGTCGATCCGATGAATGAGGCGGGCGACTCCTTCCGCGCCCTGCTCGCCTACACGGTGGCGAACGTTCCTTCCTTTTCGCTGCGCGGCGGCACGCGCGAGATTCTGCGCGGCATCATTGCCCGCGGCCTCGGCATCAGATGAGCCGGACGATCATCGGCACAACATGGAACAGGAGAGCGATATGACCGACGCACCGACGACGACTTCGAACCCCCGCGACTGGGACCTGCTCGCCGACCGGGCCCAGTCGAAGCGCTTCCCGCGCGTTCCGGCCCGGAGCGAGATTGCGCCCGACGAGCTTGCCGCCTGGGACGATTTCCAGATCCGCTTCGAGAAGGTCCGCGACGACAAGCATATGCTGAAATACCGGCATCGCATCGCCGGCGGCTTCTTCGGCCTGATGTGCAGCCCGCGGCTCGCCGCGCAGCTCACCGCCGGCGGCAAGCCGGCCATGGCGCAGCAGGGCAGGCCTGGCTCGTTCACGGCAATCGATCATGAGCTGATCGACCTCATATTGTCCTTCGATTCGGGTCATTGGGGCCTGCTCGCCAACCATGTTCCCTTCGCGATCGCCTCGGGGATCACCGTCGACCAGGTGCGCGCCGTGCGCGACGGCCGCGACGAGACGCTGCCGCCGGAGATGCAGTGCAGCGTGAAGTTCATCCGCGCGACCCGCGACGGCACCATCACCGACGATCTGTGGGCGGCGATGGTCGCGCAGATCGGCAGCGAGCGCGGTGTCGTCGAGCTGATGTACCTGACGCTCCATCTGTTGATGCATGTGCGGCTGATCCAGGCCTTCGATGAAGTTCAGATCCTGCCCGACGAACTCGAGGATCTCCTCGGGCTTCTGGAGCGCGGTGAATATCCGCTGCCCGAAGTCGCCCATGCCGGCCCCGCCGAAACCCGTCCGGTCCCCGCCCATCCCTGATGCGGGCCTGACTAGCCCCGGCGGACCAGATCTCGTTCGATTCGGAAGCTGCGGAGGGCGACGGACAGCAGTATCAGGGCGACCGCGCTGAACAGGATCGCGACGATCGCCAGAGCCTCGCCGATCCGGTGCGGGTCGTGGAGCAGGGTGCCGCTGACGAAAGGCACCAGGACCGGGCCGAGGCCGAGGCCGATCAGGCCGACGATGACGAAATAGAATGACGACGCCAGGCCGCGCAGCCGGGGAGGGGTCGCCAGCTGGAGCGAGGCGCCGGCCATGCTGAGCGGAAAGCTGTAACCGAAGGTGACAAGGGCGAGGCAGGCGATGGCCCCCCATTTCGTCCCGGCCAACATCAGCAGGAGAGCCGCGGCCACCGCGACGGCAGGGCCGATGAGGACGGTGCGCATCGTCGAATCGGGATAGCGCCGCGCCAGCCACGCATTGACCAGCGGCGCGGTGATGCCTGCGCTCAGGCCGAAGATCAGCACCAGCACCCCGTAATGCAGGCCGATATCGGTCGAGCTCATGCCGAAGCGGCGGATCAGGAAGGTGGGCGCCCAGGCGGGGACCGTGTTGAGCACCAATGAGGAACCCGCCATGCCGAAATAGAACATGGCGTAGAACCGCCAGCGCCGCGCTAGGTACATGAGGCCCTCCACGAAGCCGTAGCGGCGGTCCTGCTCGTCCGCCTCGAGCGCGGCCGTGCGCGACGGCTCCCGCAGGAAGGTAAGACCGAGCACGGGCAGCAGGCTTAGCAGCCCGACGATGGCGAAGGTCATCTGCCAGCCTTGAATCGCACCGAGCGGTCCGACCGCGAGCGGCGGCAGCTTGATGGTCGCGTCCAGCAGGATACCGCCGAGGATCAGTGACAGGCCGCCGCCGATATAGGGCGCCAAGAGGAAGATGCTGGTGGCGAGCGGCAGGCGCCTGCGCTCGAACAGATCGGCGATCAGCGACATGCCCGAGGAGAAGAGGAAGGCTTCCGAGGCGCCGACGATCACCCGCGTCACCAGCAGCGCGTCGTAGGATCTGGCGAAGGCCGCGCCGAGCGTCCCAAGGCTCCAGATCGTGCCGGCGATGATGACGATTCGCCGTCGGTTGAACCGGTCCGCGCACCAGCCGCCCGGAATACCGAGCGCCGTATAGCTCAGGGTGAAGGCCGGGCCGAGCAGCAGCCCGATCTGCGGATCGGTCGCGGCAAAGGCATGCTTCATCGGCTCGACCAGCAGGTTCAGGATCTGGCGGTCGACGATCGCGAACGAGTAACAGGCGGTCATCATCGCGAGGGTGGCCCAGGCGATCGCCGACGATGATCGCGGGGGGGACGCCGGGGTCACGACGATAGTGCCGGCTCGGCGCTCGGGTCGCCCGCGAGCATGCGCGTGACGAGGTAGGTCATCACCGTTTCGTCGGCCTGGTTGCGGATGTCGACGGCGGAGGTGACGATCGCCCGATTGCCGCGCAAGGTGGGCTTCAGCGCCGTCACCTCGACCTGTGCCGAGATGGTGTCGCCGACCCGGACCGGCTTCAGCGCTTTCATCTGCGCCTCGAGCAGAGCCATGCCGGTGCCCTGGATCATCGTCGTCAGCAGCATGCCCTCGATCAGAGAATAAGTGAGCGCCGCCGGCACCGGGCGGCCGCCCATCGCTCCGCCGCCATGCTCGGCGTCGATGAACAATTCCTCCAGCATCCCGGTCGTCGAAATGAAGTTGACCAGGTCCGTCTCGGTCACCGTGCGACGGAAGGTGCGGAAGGCGTCGCCGACCTTCAGCTCCTGCCAGTAGAAACCCTGCCCCAGCCGCTTTTCACCGCGCCCGCTCATTTCGTCTCTCCTTGTCGTTGCGATGGGGCGGTCAGCCCCGCGCACGCGCCGCGCAGCTTCTTCTTGTCGATCTTGCCGACGCTGGTCCTCGGCAGCGCGTCGCTTGTCACCACCCGGTCGGGCAAGGCGAAGCGGCTGAGGCTGCCGTCGCGCACGTACGGATCGAGATGGGCGCGGATCGCCGCGAGCGAGACCGGCTTCGCCGGGTCCTGCGGGACAATCACCGCCGCAGGTCGCTCACCCCAGCGCCGGTCGGGAACGGCGATCACCGCCACTTCCTTCACCGCGTCCATCGTGTGGATCAGGCTTTCCAGGTGAAGCGAGGAAATCCATTCGCCGCCCGACTTGATGACGTCCTTCAGCCGGTCGCGGATCTGGACGTAGCCGAGCGGATCGATGGTCGCGACGTCCTGGGTGTGCATCCAGCCGCCTTGCCAGAGCGCGCGCGAGGCGTCCCGGTCGCCGCCATAGCCCTGCGCCAGCCAGGGCGCGCGCACCACCAGCTCGCCTTCGCTGATGCCGTCATGGGGCAGCTCCGCCCCTGCGCCGTCAAGCAGCCGCGCTTCGACCAGCGGGAAGGGAATGCCCGCCATGGTCAACCGCGCATCGCCGTCCTCGCTGTCCGGCGCCGGACGCGACAGGGTCAGGTTCGGTCCGGCCTCGGACAGGCCGAAGCCGGCGAAGATCGTGGCCCCCATCTCGCGCGCCTCGCGCAGCAGTTGGCCGGTCAGCGCCGAGCCGCCGATCGCCATCCGCCAACCGTCGAGGCGCTCGCCCCGGGTGCGGGCCGCCTCGAGCAGCATCTGGAGGATGGTCGGGACGCAGTGCGAGAAGGTGGCGCCTTCGCGAGCCCGCAGGTCGAGCAGCTCGACCGGATCGTAGCGGCCGGGATAGACCTGTTTCAGCCCCATCAGGGTCGCGGCATAGGGCATGCCCCAGGCGTGGCCGTGGAACATCGGCGTCATCGGCATGTAGACGTCGCTTTGCCCCATGCCGAGGGGGACCTGGCTCGCCAGCTTCACGGATGTCGACAAAGTGTGGAGGAGGATCTGGCGGTGCGAAAAGCTCACCGCCTTCGGCAGACCGGTGGTGCCGGTGGTGTAGAAAGTGGTGGCGATGGCGTTCTCGTCGAGCCGCGCGAAATCATGAGGCTCGGACGCCGCGAGCAGGCGCTCATAGCCGCACCGCGAGAGAGCGTCCGCGTCGCCGGCGATCGGCAGGACGCGGACGTCACCCAGCTCGGGACGCAAGGCTTCGACCATGTCTGCGAAATCGGTGTGGACGACGAGGATCCGCGCCTCGGCGTGCTTCAGCGTGTAGAGGATCTCGTCCGGGGTAAGGCGGATGTTGACGGTGTGGAGCACCGCGCCGAGCATCGGCACCGCGAAATAGCATTCGAGATAGCGGTTGCTGTCCCAATCGAGCACCGACACGGTCATGCCCGGCTCGGCGCCGAGGCCGACGAGGCCGGCGGCCAACCGCGCCACCCGGTCCGCGAATTCGGCGTAGGAGTGGCGGCTGCGGTCGCGATGGACGATTTGTTGGGTCGGCGCCGTGGCGACGGCGCTGGTGAGCAAATGGTCGATCGTCAGCGGGAAGCGGTAGGCTTCGGGATTCTCTTCGGCATAGCGAAAGCCCATTCTTTTGCTCCGCTCACAAAAGCGCGGTCATGCCGCCGTCGACGACGAGGGCGTGGCCGGTGACGTAGCGGGAAGCGTCGGAGGCAAGGAAGAGGGCGGGGCCGGCAATGTCCGTCTCGACGTCGCCGAAGCGGCCGAGCGGCACCCGCGCCAGCGCCACCGTATCGCCCGCCAGGGTGGCACTGGTCATGCGGGTCTCGAACCAGCCCGGAAGCAGAGCGTTGACCCGTATCCCGTGCGCGCCCCATTCGGACGCCAAGGCCCGCGCCAGGTTGATCTGGGCGGCCTTGGAGGCGTGATAGGCGGCGGTCGGCGGGACGCCCGGCGGCTGCGCGAACAGGCCGCCGACCGAGGCGACCATAACGATCGAGCCGCTTCGCCTCGGCAGCATCGATGCATTGGCCACCGCTTGGGTCAGCGCCCAGGTCCCGTTGAGGTTGACATCGATGACCTTGTGCCAGGCCTTGCGCGCGACCGTCGCGGCGGCTTCGCCCCAGGTCGCGCCGGCATTGTTGAACAGGATGTCGATCGGGCCGAGCGCGGCGATCACCTTGTCCGGCAGCGA
This sequence comes from Sphingomonadales bacterium, assembly GCA_034668705.1. Taxonomy (GTDB): domain Bacteria; phylum Pseudomonadota; class Alphaproteobacteria; order Sphingomonadales; family Sphingomonadaceae; genus Allosphingosinicella. Next base: position 77,400 of record JAXDOV010000038.1, on the reverse strand, counting down.
CGCCGCCTCGTCCTCGACGCCGAGATCGCTGGTGAAGGCCGCGACCTCGATGTCCAGGCAGGCAAGGGCGGCGCGGGCTTCGTCGAGCTCGCCGGTCTTGCGTGCAGTGATCGCGACCCGGGCCCCGGCCTCGCCGAGAGCGCGCGCGATGGCGAATCCGATTCCCCGCGAGCCGCCGGTCACGAGGCAGGTTCTGCCCTCGAGGTCGAACAGGCCGGACGCGGTCATTGCAACGAAGGCCTAGAAAGCAAGCCAGCCGCCATCCACGGGGATGGCGACGCCGTTCATGTGCCGCGCCTCGTCGCTGGCGAGGAAGGCCGCCAGATTGGCGACGTCTTCCGGCTTGCCCGATTCGGGCTTGAGCCGGTCGCGGCCGCGATTGTTGAGCGCGCGCGGCGTGAACTGGATGCCGGCCGAGCCGACCGATCCGGCGATATTGCCCGGGCAGATGGCGAAGGCGCGTATGCCTTCGCCGCCGAGCATCGAGGCGATGTTCTGGGCCATGCCCACCATGGCCCATTTCGCGGTCGTATAGGCGATGCCGGTGCGGCCGCCGCGCAGGCCGGCGATCGACGACATCAACAGGATAACGCCGGATTTCTTCGCCAGCATCGACGGCACCACGTTGCGCGCCAGCTCGAAAGCGGAGCCGAGATGGACGGCCATCACCCTGTCCCAGGTTTCCGGCGCGATCTCGTCGAGCGCGGCACCGCCGTCCGAAATGCCGGCATTGGCCGAGAGGATATCGATCTCGCCCATGCCGGCGACGACGCGGGCGACGCCTTCCGGCGTGCCGAGGTCGGCGGCGATCGTGATCGTGCCCGGGATCCGTTCAGCCAGCGTGTCGAGCCGCTCCTGGCTGAGGTCGGCGGCGACGATCGACGCGCCTTCGGCGGCGAAACGCATGGCGATCGCGCCCCCGATGGCGCCGCCGGCGCCGGTTACCAAAGCGCGCTTGCCCTGAAGCTTCATCCCGCCTCTCCGTCCTGCATGGCGACGATCAGATCGTCGCCGTCGACCTCGACCCTGAAGGTCGCGATCGACTCTTCGGCGGGCAGCGAAAGCGGCTCGCCGGTTTCGAGGCTGAAAATGGCGTTGTGACGGGGGCATTCGATCTCGCATCCGGTCAGCCAGCCTTCGCTCAGCGACTGGTCCTCGTGCGAGCAGATGTCGCTGACCGCGAGGTAGCGGCCGGGCTCGACATGGGCGACGCAGATCGGAACGCCGCCGATTTCGAAACGCTGCAATTCACCACAGGGCAGCTTTGCCGCACCTTCCAGCCGTTCGGCCATCCTTCCCCCCTCTCAAACTGCTCTCCGGCCCTGTCAGGCGCCCTGGGCCAGCGCGCCTTCCTCTTTCCGCGCCTCGCCCCAGGGGCGGCCGGTGAGCACGACATGATATTCGGGGCGGCCATATTCGTGACGGCCGCGCGTATCCGCGAGATCGTAAGCGCCGTTCTTCGCCGCGTCGGGACGGACCCCGGCGTCGAGCAATGCCTTGAGCAAGTAGACGAGCGTGCCGTCAATGCCGCCGGTGCCGATCACAAGCGGCATGCCCCAGCACATGTGAGTGCCCTGACCGAAAGCGAGACCGAAGCGGCTGGTCTTCCTCGGCGATTCGCGGTCGGGATTGAACTCGCCCGCATCGGGGCCGAACACTTCGGGATCGGCGCTGGCCGGTCCGGAGCGCATCATCGCCAGCGTCCCCGGCGGCAGCGCGCGGCCGCTGGGCAGGTCGATCTCGGCGGTGGCGATGCGGGTGAAGCCCGGTACCACCGGGTGCAGCCGCAGCGATTCCTGCGCGGCGCGGAGGACGAAAGCCTCCTCGGCCAGCTCGCCCGCGCGGTCAGGATGGCGCTCCACCCATTCGAACACTTCCTGCAGCGCCCAGACCAGGGAATTGGTGGTCGTGTGGACGGCGGCGCCCATCAGCAGCAAGGCATCCCGCTCGACCTGGCCGGGGTCCTTCCATGCCGGATCCACCTTCTGCGCGGCGAGGGTGAGGAAATCGGACGGAAGTTCGGCTGCGTTGAGGGTTCCCGCTTCCACCTGCCGGGCCAGATCTTCGCGGCGGCGGAGGGCGGGATTGTGGAAGGTCTCGATGATCTCCCTTTTCGCTTCCAGCCCAGCTTTGTGCTTCGGATCTTCCTCGTCGACGTCGCCGCTGATCACCTTCAGCAGGGACGGCCGGCCGGCGATCATGACCTGCGAGAGGTCGAACAAACGGTCCGCGCCTTCCGGCGAGGTGCCGCCGTCATAGCCGGCGACTGCGGCCGCGAGCTGCTGGCTGATCCGCCGCCCCCATTTGACCACCTCGATCGGAGCGCCTTCCGCCCCCGCCCCGTCGAGCAGGCCGGCGACCGCCTTGTCCGCCGTCGGGAACAGCCATTTCTCGCGGAAGACCGAATGGCCGCGGCGGGCGAGCAGCGAGCCGAGCGCCTTGCGCCGGCGGGAATGCTCCTCGCCGTCGATCCGAGTCACGGTTCCCTGATGATAATGTTCGTCGCCCTTCGCCTCGATCTTCACCGAGGTGTGCGGGCAGCGCCAGACGGTGGTGACATCGTCGAAGCGTGTCAGCTCCACCATCGGCCGGGCCACCGGCGCCGCTTCGCTCGCCTCGCTCATGTTCCCATCCTCTCCATCGTCCACGCATGTCGGCTGCTGGCGCCATTGCCATGTCTTGCCGATTAGCCCGGGAATGATCCGCGACAATAAAAAAGTCAAACAGTTTTGTTTTCATTTTGGTTGTAATCGGGCAATAGGGGCCGTGGCACGAGACGCCGAAGACGCGCCGTTTGCCGAGAGCAGGACAAAAGGAGAGGATGAATGGGCCGGCTGGAAGGTAAGATTGCCGTCGTCACCGGCGGCGCGGGCGCGATCGGACGCGCCACCGCCGAGCGATTCGTCGCGGAAGGCGCCTGCGTCGCAGTCGTCGACATTCGTTTCGAGGAAGCGCAGGCGGTCGCCGGGAAGCTCGGCCCGAAGGCGCTGCCGCTGCACATGGACGCGGCCGACGTGGAATCGGTCCGGTCGGCGATCGACAAGGCCGCGGCACATTTCGGCGGCCTCGACATCCTGTTCAACACGATAGCATTGACCAGCAGCGAATTCATGCGGCGCGACACGACGGCGGTTGATGTGCCGATCGAGGTCTGGGACGAGGCGATGAACGTCAACGCCCGTGGCATCCTCCTCGCCTGCCGCTTCGCGATCCCGCACATGATCGCACGCGGCGGCGGGTCGATCATCAACACCTCGGCCGGCTCGGCGCTGGCGGGGGATCTGACCCGGATCGCCTATGGCGCCTCGAAGGCGGCGGTGATCGCCCTGAGCGAGCATATCGCGGTGCAATACGGCCTCGACGGAATCCGCTGCAACACGATCTGCCCGGGCGTCATCTTTACCGAGGAGCGAAGCCGGCCGATCGCGGATCTGATCGAGACGATGAAGACCCACATCCTCACTCCGCGCTTCGGCCGGCCCGAGGACATGGCCGCGCTGGTCATTTATTTCGCCACCGACGAATCTGCCTATGTGACCGGCCAGACCATTTCCTGCGATGGCGGCCAGCTCGTCCACCAGCCCCATGTCGCGGACACACGAAAGCTGATCGCGCAGGGCGTTCCGGGCTGAGCGCGATGGGGGGCATCCGCGCCGTCCTGGTCGGCACCCACGGCGGGGTCGAGCGGCTCGTACCGGGGCGGCACGAAATCCGCCGGCCGGGGCCGGGCGAGATCAGAATCCGGTGCGCTGCGATCGGCGTCAACTTCGTCGATATCCACGAGCGCGAGGGGCTTGCTCCTTACGACAAGCGCAGCTTTCCGTTCGTCCCGGGCTCGGAGGGGGCCGGGATCGTGGCGGAGATCGGCGCCGGCGTCGAAGGCATCGCAACCGGCGATCGGGTGACCTGGTGGGTGCCGCTTTCGGAAAGCTATGCCGAGGAGGTGATCCTCCCCGCCGCACGCGCGGTACCGGTGCCGGACGGGATCGATCCCCGGATCGCCGCGGCGGCGTTCGTGCAGGGCCTCACCGCCCATTCCCTGGTGACGAGCAGCTTTCCGGTCGCTCCGGGCGATTGGGCCGTCGTCCATGCCGGGGCGGGCGGCGTGGGCCTGCTGCTCATCCAGATGATCAGGCTGCGCGGCGGGCGGGTGATCGCCACCGCCTCCACCGAGGGGAAGCGGAAGATCGCGCGCGCGGCCGGCGCGGATATCACGGTCGATTATGGCGATCTCGCCCCGGCGGTTGCGGCGGCGACCGGCGCTACGGGCGCTTCGGTGGTCTACGATTCGGTCGGCCGCGCAACGTTCGAAGCCAGCCTGTCCGCCCTGCGGGAGCGCGGCACGCTGGTGCTTTATGGTGCGTCGAGCGGCAAGGCGCCGCCGCTGGACCTGCAGCGCCTGGCCCAGCTCGGTTCGCTTACCGTCACCCATCCGGCGTTGCGCTCGTTCGTCGCGACCCGGGCCGAGTTGCTCGAGCGGTCGGCGCAGCTGTTCGAATGGATCGCCGCCGGCACGGTGAAGGTGAGGATCGGCGGCAGCTTCCCGCTCGAGGAGGCCCAGCGGGCGCACGAGGAGATGGCCGCGCGCCGCACGACCGGCAAGCTGCTGCTCATCCCCTGAGCGGCCGGCAGCGGTTCCAATCAGCTTCCGGTCCACGTCTCGGCGCGCGCGATGTCCGCGCCGAGCGTGCGGGTGGCGCGGTAGAAGAAATAGGCGCCGAACAGGAACAGGATGCTGATGCCGGCCAAGGTGTAGCGGATCGCCTCGTCGCCAAAGCGGGCGGCAAGCTGATCGTTGAGCAGGCCGACCACGAACGGCGCCGACCCGGCGCCGATGGCGGTGACGACGACATGCTTGATCGCGACCGCAACGCTTCGCATCGACGGCGGCACCAGCAGCTGGACTGTCGACGCGACCGATCCTTGGGTCGACACCACGAAGAAAGCCAGCAGGCCTCCGGCGATCCAGGCGACGAGGCCCGACGAGGTCAGGAAGGCGGTCCAGGCCAGCGGCGCCGAGACCAGGGACGAGAGCGCGACGATGCGAAGCGGCCATCTGAGGTCGCGGCGGTTCAGCTTCTGGGCGACCCCGCCGAGCACCAGCAGGCCGAACGCGCCGACCATGCCCATCACCACCGCCATCACCATGCCGATCCGGCTCGGCGGCAGGTGGTATACGCGGCCGATGAATACGGCCGTCCACAAGGCGATCCCCGAGCTGGCGAACGCCCACAAAGCGTTGGCGAGGGTCAGCGAGCGATAGGTGCGCTGCGACCACAGGAAGGAAGCGCTGCGGCGCAGGGAAACCGCCTCGACCAGCGCCGTCGGGTCGGCGTTGGTCGTCGTGGGATTGCGCTTAGGCAGCACCACGTAAGCCAGGATCGCAACCAGGAGTCCGGGCACGCCGACGGTCAGGAAGGTGAGGCGCCAGCCGAGCGTGCTGCCGAGAAAGCCGCCGAGCAGGAACCCAAGGATGCTGCCGGCACTCTGGCTGAAGTAGAGCCAGCTCATCGCCCAGGGCAGCCTTGCGCGGGGATAGATGTCGGCGACCATCGCCTGGGTCGCCGGCACGTTGCCGGCCTCGCCGATCGCCACGCCCATCCGGCATACGACCAGCAGCATGAAGGCCGGCGCGAGGCCGCTCAACGTCGTCATCACCGAGAAAACGGACAGCGACAGCGCAATGACGATGCGCCGGCTAACCCGATCCGCCACCATCGCCAGCGGTAGCGCGCAGAGGGCGTAGAGCATGAAGAAGGCCGGCCCAGTCAGCAGGCCGAGATGCACGTCCTTCAGCCCGAATTCGTGCTTGATCTGCTCGAGGAGCAGCGGGAGGACCTGGCGATCAATCGAGCTCAGCGCGTTGACCACGGCGAGCACGGCCAGCATCCAGCCCGACCAGCGGGCGGCGGCCCGCGCGGCGCCGACCGACTCGCTGCCGGCGGCCGGAGCCGCGATGCCCGCATCGGGGAGCGCGCCGTCACCACGCATCAGCTTTTCCTCCTCTCCGCCGCTTAAACAGGCAAAACTGCCTGCCACGTAAGTCGGTGTTGCGCCCGGTTCGACGCAAATTTGCGAGACGTTACACTACGATAATGCTCTGCACTCGCGACGGAATTCGCATGTTTTCCAAAAACAAGCAATCAGACTTGATTTTTTCTTTACTCGCCGAAACGACGATGTTAAACGAAAAAAAAAAGCCCGGCCAAGCCGGCGAACGGAGAGGCAACTTCCAGCGAACCCCGGGGCATGCGCCACGCACGCCGAGGGAAAACGCCGGTCCCCCCTTTCCAGCAAGTTCGAGACGATCCGCGCGCCACCGGTGGCGACGCTCTTGGGGAGGTTATGGAATGCGACATTCAGATCAATCGAAGCGGTTTATCGCCGTGCTGCTCGGAACCGCCTGCCTGACGGCATTCGGCACCGCCGCGCAGGCTCAGGGCAATCCCGCCCGGGACAACCCGCCGACCCCGAGCGTGGCCGTCCCTCCCGCCGCAGCCGCGGCGACGGAGACGGCGGACAATGCCGCCCCCGGCCAGGTCGGCGACATCGTCGTGACCGCCGAGCGCCGCGAAACCAGGCTCCAGGAAACGCCGATCGCCGTTTCGGTCGTCAGCGGCGCGGATCTGCAGAGCAAGAAGCTGCTCAGTGTCGCCGACCTCACGACCGAGCTTCCCAACGTCAACATCAACACCAATGCAGGCATGACCCTGATCGCGGTCCGCGGCCTCGGCATCCAGTCGACGCGGCCCGGCGACGATCCCCGCATCGCCTTCTATCAGGACGACGTCTACGTCGCCCGGAACTTCGCCCAGTCGACCCTGTTCGACGTCGACCGCATCGAGGTCGCGCGCGGCCCGCAGGGTACCCTTTTCGGCCGTAACGCCACCGGCGGCGCGTTCAGCGTCACCAGCAGGCTCCCCACGGCCGACACCTCGGGCTATTTCAACGTCACCACCGGCAATCACGGGCTGATCGAGGGCGACGCCGCGATCGGCGGGCCGGTCACAGATACGCTCGGCGTCCGCTTCGCGGTGCAGGCGATCCATCACAGCGGCTACGGCAAGAACGTCTTCACCGGGAACGACGTCAACGACCTGAGCACGATCGCCTTCCGCACCACGGCATTGTGGAAGCCGTCGTCCGACTTCAGCGCCAGGCTCATCGGCTATTATAATTACGAGAACGATGCGAGCTACGCGCCGCACATTTTCGCACCGGTCACGCCGGGTGTGAAACTGCTCGGACAGGTTCAGGGCGGCACCGCGATCATCGGCAACTTCCGCAACATCGTCAGCGAGTTCGATCCCACCAACCGCGTCAGGAGCTACGGCGCCAACGCCAAGCTCAAATACAATCTCTCGAGCCAACTCACGGCGGAGGCGGTCCTCGGCTATCAGCACGGTCGCCACGTCATCACCTACGACACGGACGGGACCGAGAAGTTCGACAATGCGGTGTTCCTGACCGAGGATTCCGACGTCTATTCGGCCGAACTGCACCTGATCGGCAATATGAACCGGCTGCATTGGACCGCCGGCCTCTATTTCTTCCACGAGAACGAGTTCGTCGAGAACCGGGCGGTGCTCAACGCCGCCTCGTTCGGGCGGCCCTACCAGCCGGTCCAGGGCGTCTGGTCGAACGCGACGCTCGACACCAAGGCCTGGGCCGCTTTCGCCCAAGCCACCTACGACGTCACCGACCAGCTCTCGATCACCCTGGGAGGCCGCTACAGCGACGAGGTTCGCAAGGATCTTAACGAGACCCGGCAAACCGATTTCGTTCGTCCGTTCCCGCCGCTGCTTCCGCAGATCAACGCCGTGGGCTTCCCGCGCAACCAGCGGGTCACGTTCAATTCGTTCAATCCGAAGGTCACGATCGACTACAAGATCACACGGGACGTGTTCGCTTATGCGTCCTACACGACTGGCTTCAAGAGCGGCGGCTTCAACTACGGCCAGGTCCAGGGACCGTTCCTGCCCGAGAAGATCAAGGCCTATGAAGCGGGTATCAAGACCACCTTCCTCGACCGTCACGCGCGCTTCAACGTCAGCGCTTTCCAGTACAATTATACGAACATCCAGACGTCGGTTCAGTTCTTCGTGCCCGTCACGTCGCTGACGGTCGTCAACGCCGGCGGCGCCAGGATCCGCGGCGTGGAGGCCGAGTTCGTCGCCAATCCGACGTCGCAGCTGAGCTTGGACCTTTCGGCGTCGCTGCTGGATGCCAAATATACCTCGTTCATGACCGGCGACGGCTCACGTCCGACGCTGGGCGTGCTCAACCTGAAGGGGAACACCATTCCCCAGTCGCCGAAATATTCGATCAATGCGGGCGTGTCCTACACCGTGCCGATCGCCGGGGGTGGACTGACCTTCCGGGGGGAATATCAGCGGGTCGGGCGGGTCTATCACACGGTGTTCAACCTGCTGCGCGACTCGCAGGCGCCCTATGACTGGGTCAATGCGTTCATCACCTACAATGCGTCCGAACATTGGTCGGCCGGACTCTTCGTTCGGAACCTGACCAACAGCTTCGTCAAGCAGGGCATCAGCCTCCAGTCCGGCATCCTCGGCGGCGGCGGCGGCTATTCGCTCGGCTCGATCGAGGCGCCGCGGACCTTCGGCGCTTCGCTCGGCTACAAGTTCTAAGCTCCGACCGCCGGCCTGGCGGCGGGCGGTCTTCGCTTGGAGACACGAACAGGCCTCACCGCATAAGGCAAAGGAGCTTCGGCATGACGACTGCAACCAACCCGGTCCGGATCGAATTTCCCGTCTTGGTGAAAGGACGCCCCCATGTCGTGGTCGCCCGCGCGGTGACGCCCGACGCCGAAGCCGCGGCACGCCTGCCGCGCCCGATCTGGGCGGTCGGCCTCCACGGCGCCACCGTCGACTGGCGCTATTGGTGCACGCGCGTCGAAGGCTATGGCGATGCCTATGATTCCAGCGCGTATTTCGCGAAGCGCGGCATCGGCATGCTCGCCCTCGACGTGTTCACCGTCGGGGAGAGTCCCTATGACGGCGACGCTCGCGAAATCACCTGGGAAGACCTCGCCGACGCGCATCATCAGGTTACCGAGCAGTTGCGCGCGCGGCTCAAGGATGGCACGCTCGTGGGGGGCTATGAGCCGGTGGAGGATCCTGCGATCCTCGCCTTCGGCCATTCGAACGGTGTTCCGCTGGCGGTGATCCAGCAGAGCATCTTTGGCGATTTCGACGCGATCGCGCCGATGGCGCTGTCGGTCGGGCCGTTCGGCGGCTTCGGAGCGCGCGTCTCGTTCGAAGAGGGGGGGCGTCCGCCGCTCGGCGCCGACGTCAATATCGACGCGCACGGCATGGTCCAGCTGCCGCGGCGGAAGACCCGCTTCCCCAACCATCTCGACGACGTCCCGCAGGACGTGGTCGACGCCAAGACCAATTTATCCTTCCCGCCCTGTTCGATGCAGATGGTGTCGGGGACGCCGGCCAAGCCCTATGCGGCCTCCGTCGAATGCCCGGTGTTCATCGCCTTCGGCGAGATAGACACCTCGGACGATCTCCTCGCCGAGCGGCGTTATTACCCCAAGGCCGAGGACGTCACCGTCTGGATCCAGCCCGGCATGGCGCATTACCACAATTTCGCCGGCACCCGGGAAGAACTGTGGATGGCGCTCAGCATCTGGGCGCGCACGCGGGCCGCGGTGGCGCAATCGCGCAACGCCGCGGCGCCGGTCGAGCCCGAGCGGCAAGCCGTCGACGCGTGATCGGCGGGTGACGGTTCCACACGAGAGCGCGGCCTTGCTCGAGCGCTGGGTGCGGGAGCTTTGCGACAAGCAGGAATTGTACGAGCTCGGCCTGCGCTATTGCCGGGCGGTCGACCGCTGCGATCTCGAACTGCTCCTCTCCTGCTACCATCCGGATGCGGTGGACGATCACGGCACCTTCAAGGGATCGCCCGCCGAGATCTTCCCGCCCATCCTCGATCGCTTCCGGTCGATGCCGCCGATGCAGCACGTCCTCGCCAACGCCTTGTTCGAGGTCGACGGCGACGTCGCCTATGGCGAAGTCTATATGTCGGTGCGGATGGCAGATGGCGAAGCCGGTTCACCGCCGGATCCGTTCGGCCGCAACCTCGACCGCTACGAGCGCCGCGACGGCACTTGGCGGATCGCGGAGCGGCGGGTGATCATCGAGCGCTGGGAGAAACGCGAAGGCGTCGACACGTCGAAATTCCTGATCGGCCGCAAAGACGGGGAAGACCCCTCCTATCGCGACCTCGGCCTCGCCCCGAAGCAGGATCAAGCCCGTGGCCGATGAAGCACAGAAGAGATCCGGAGACACGCCCGACGAAGCGGCCGCCAAGACCTTGGTCGAAAGCGTCGTCACTTGCATCGACCGGGGCGACTTCGTCACTCTCGAAGGGCTCTACGCGGACCGGGTAGTGCGCGATTACACGTCGCTCAACGGCGGCGAGCCCGAAATCACTACCAACGTCGCGCTCATGCTCCGCTGGGCCAGGCATCTGCCGGGGTTCGACCGCACCCGCCACGCTATGTCCAACCTCGTCGCCGGCGTGACGGGGGACAAAGCGGTCGTGGAGGCCGACGTGGTCGCCGACCACTGGATAGGCGAGCGGCGCTGGACGGTCTCCGGCCGCCACCGTTACGAATGCACGCGCTTCGGCCGGCAATGGCGGGTGACGGGACAGGTCTTCACTTTCCTTGGCGAGGAAGGCGACCGCGCCGCCGCGGTCGAGGCGGGCGCTGCCGCGGCTGCCAATCCAAACGCCTATCCGGTCCGTCATCAGGCCATGCGCGCGGTGGCCGATCTGCTGGCCGAGAGCTCGGCGGACGTCGAAGCCACAACGCTTCACGCGACGGACGATCCGGCCATGATCGTCGTCGAATATGAGGCTTCGGCCGGCCCGGCGGCGGTCGGAGTGTTCCGCGTCGAGCAGGGCAAGGTTCGTGCGCTTCGCCACCATGACGAGCGGGCCCTGTCTCAGGCACGCTGATCGCCGGTCAGCGTTTGCCGATGCCGGTGATGCGGATGCCGGCCCCGACCGCCTTGTAGCGGCGGTTGAGTGAGATCAGCACCGAGGTGAGCGCTTCGGCGGCGGCCGAATTGGCCAGCGGTCCGGCATGCCAGCCCCGCATCCCGGCATCTTCCACGAGAGCGATCACCCGGTCGGCGGCCTCGGCCTGGTCGGCGCTGACCAGCACGTCGCAATCCATCTCATGATCGAGATCGCGCAGATGCTGCGCGGAAATGTTCTGGAAGGCGGCGACAACGACGATGTCCGGCCCGAGCCGCTCCTGAAGGGCAGCGACGGCCGACCCTCCGTCCGGCAGTTGGACCGTGCCGACCTTCGGCGGCTTCAGCGGCGCCGTGACGTCGATCAATATCTTGCCCTTGAGCAGGTCGGCGACGTCGAGCGCGCTGTCCACCTGCGCGGCGTAAGGCACGGTCAGCACGGCGATGTCCGCCCGGGTCACCGCGTCCCGGTTGGTGGCGCCCGAGATCGTGGGCGCAGGAAGCCCGGCGTTCAGCTCGGTGGCGGTGGCCTGGGCGCGGTCCTCGGACCGGCTGCCGAGGATGACGCGATGCCCGGCCTTGCCCCAGCGCGTCGCGAGGCCGCTGCCTTCCTTCCCGGCCCCTCCGATGATGGCGATAGTCAGCCCTTCGCTCATGCAATCATCTCCATTTCGCTCTGGGTGGCGCCCCGCCTCCGCACCGGGGTCAGGACGAGTGCCCCAACCGGATCGGCCGCGAGCGACAGCGCACGCTGCGCTTCCGACACCTCGCCGTAGAGCGTCGTCCGTTGCCTCGGAACCCGGCCGAGCGAGCGGATCAATTCCTCCATCGCCGCCGGCGACATTTCCTGGCCGTGGCGCGCACCCGCCGCCGCCGAGATGCTCTCGTTCATGAGCGTGCCGCCGAGGTCGTTCGCACCGGCCCGCAGGCAGGCGGCTGCCCCGTCCGCGCCCAATTTCACCCAGGACACCTGGATGTTGGTGATCAGGGGATGGAGCGCGAGCCGTGCCACCGCATGCATCAGCATCGCCTCGCGTGCCGTCGGACCTCGCCGCGCCTCGCCACGCCGGTAAAGCGGTGCTTCCTCATGGACGAAGGGCAGGGGCACGAATTCGGTGAAGCCGCCGGTCCGCGCCTGCAGCGCCCGAATGCGCAGCAGATGACGGGCCCAGTGGACCGGCGCGTCGAGATGGCCGAACATGATCGTCGCGGTGCTGCGCAGCCCGACCGCATGCGCGGCGGCGACGGTCTCCAGCCACGAATCCGTGGTCAGTTTGTCCGGACACAAAAGCGACCGCACCTCGTCGTCTAAAATCTCCGCCGCCGTTCCCGGCAGGCTCCCCAGTCCCTCGCCGCGCAGCCGCGCCAGATAGGCGGGGGCGGCGAGGCCGAGCGTTGCCGCGCCATAGGCCACTTCGAGGGGCGAGAAAGCGTGGACGTGAAGGCCGGGTGCCGCGCCGCGGGCAGTCCTCAGCAGCTCGATATAGGTGTCGCCGGTGTAAGAGGGATGGATGCCGCCCTGCATGCACAATTCGCTGGCGCCGCGGGCGGCCGCTTCCGCCGCCCGGCGCGCCACTTCCGAAAGGTCGAGATCGTAAGGGGTCCCGCGCAGCGACGAGTGGCCGCGACCCTTGGAGAAGGCGCAGAAGTTGCACTTGTAGCGGCAGACATTGGTGTAGTTGATGTTACGGGTGACGACGTAGGTCACCTCGTCCCCGCAGGTCCGCGCCCGCAAAGCATCCGCCTCGGCGCAGGCCAGGTCGAATTCCCGGCCTCGCGCGCTGAACAGAGCGACGAGGTCGGCCATGCCGGGCTGTTCCCCGGCCTTCAGCCGCGCCAGCGCCTCGCTGAATGCCGGCCGAACGTCGGCGGAAGGCGCCGGCCTCGGCGCGGCGAACGGCTCCCGCCCGCCGACCGTCCAGGAATCCGGCCGCGCCAGGCCGTCCGCGTCGCGTCGGCGCAGGATCGGCGTAACCATCTCCGGATCCTGCCACCGCGCCGGCTCCAGCGCATAGGCCGGATAGACGGCGAGCCGCTCGACCAGGACCTTGCCGGCCGCCTCCGTCTGCGCCCGCAGGCGATCGCGTTCCGGCCAGGGCGCTTCCGGATTGACATGATCCGGAGTGACCGGAGAAACCCCGCCCCAATCGTTGACCCCGGCACCGAGCAATTTCGGCAGGTCCTCGGGGCTCAGATTGGGCGGTGCCTGGATCGACATGAAGGGGCCGAAAATCAGCCGCGCGGCGGCGATCGTCCAGACCAACTCCTCGAGCGAAGGCTCGGGCGCGCGCGCCATCCGGGTCCCGGGCTTGGCGCGGAAATTCTGAACGATGATTTCCTGCAGGTGGCCGTGGCGGCGGTGCAGAGCACGCAGGGCGAACAGGGCGTCGAGCCGCTCCTCGCGGGTCTCGCCGATACCGATCAGGATTCCCGAGGTGAAGGGGACGGCGAGTCGGCCCGCCATCTCGATATTCTTGAGCCGCGCCGCCGGCAGCTTGTCGGGGGAGCCGTGATGCGGCCCGCCCTTTTCACAGAGGCGCGCCGTCACTGCTTCCAGCATCAGGCCTTGCGACGCGGAGACCCGGCGCAGTCGCCGCATCTCCTCCTCGTTCATCACCCCGGCATTGACGTGCGGCAGCAACCCGGTCCGGTCGCGGACCAGAACGCACATGGCTTCGAGATAGTCGATCGTCGTCTCATGGCCGAGCACCGCCAGCTCGGTGCGCGCCGCAGCGTAACGCAGTTCCGGCTTGTCGCCGAGCGTGAACAGGGCTTCGTGACAGCCGGCGCGGGCGCCGGCGCTGGCGACCTCCAGCACCTCCTCGGGCAGAAGATAGTTCCGCTGACCCTTCCGCGGCGGATGCGCGAAGGTGCAATAATGGCAAACGTTGCGGCAGAGCTGGGTGAGCGGGATGAAAACCTTCGGCGAATAGGTCTGCACCGGGCCGTGACCCTTTCGGGTCCAGGCCGAAGCTGCCTCGATCAGATTCGAGGCGGGAGGGGCGAGGAGGAAGGTGCGCAGCGCGGCGTCGTGATCTGCGCCTGCCAAGGCGGCCGGACCGTCCAGGACGCCAAGCGGGACGTTTCCCGAATCCTTCATCGCCTCGTTCCCGGACAAACTATGCATATTGTTAGCAGGAATGCTTTGCCATCCCGTGGCCGCGATGGCAATCCGTTGCGGCAAAAGTCGATTTCGCCAATAGGCCCTTCGCCTCCATGACAACAGCCATCCATCTCGTCATCGCCGCCCGCGGCGGCACCGAGTCGAAGCGCCGCTGTCATGACAAGCTGTCTCCGGCGGATCGCGCGCGCCTCACCGGCCTGATGCTGGACGACATGCTGGAGTCGCTTGGCCACGCGGAAACGATTGCGGGAATCCTGGTGGTTTCGCCGACGCCGATGCTCCTCGACCTCGCCCGGGCCGCCGGCTGCGACATATTGCGCGAGCGCGGGTCGTCCGGCCTCAACGCGGCCTTTTCACAGGGAGCCGCCCGGGTTCGCGACGAATTTCCGGATCGCGCGCTCGCGCTCCTGCCCGCCGATTTGCCCCGGCTCGATGGCGGCGAGCTCGACAGGGCCGGCGGGTTGCTGGACTCGGCCTCTATCGTGGTCGCGCCATCGTGGGACGGCGGCACGGGCGGGCTGCTGATGCGCCCCGGCATTTCGGCTTTGCCGATGTTCGGAGAGCGCAGCTTCAGGCGCCATGTCGAAGCGGCGCGGGGCGCCGGCCTTTCGACCCGGATCTTCCGTTCGCGCGGATTTTCCATGGACGTGGATCGGCCGGAAGATCTCGAATCGCTGGCACGCACAACGGCGCCGTCCCGTGCCGCCTCGTTCCTGCGGGAGCGGCTGGGCGCCGTCGGCGGGGGCTAGCTCAGCCCGGTGGCCATCTCGAGCGCCGCCCGGGCGACTCGCTTGCGGTCGTCGAGGCTCTTCATCAGCGTGTCGGCGAAGGCGCAGGGAAGGTTGGGCAGCGGTGCCTGGCGATCGCGCTCGTCGACGAGCAGGGCGTCGATCACGCCCGCATAATGGTCGGCGATCGCGCGCGGCGTCGCCGGAACGCCCAGTTCGTCCATCAGCTTACCGGTCGGCCCCTTGATGGCGGCCCCTCCGACCAGAGGCGACACCGCCACGACCGGGGCGGTAGCCGCGGCGAGCGCCTCCCGAATACCGGGCACCGCGAGGATCGGGTCCACGCTGAGGTAGGGGTTGGACGGCGCGATCAGGATGGCGCGCGTGTCGGCGGCGGTGAGGCGCGCGACCAGCTCGGGCCCCGGCTTTGCCTCGGCGGCGCCTTCGAAGCGGATCGCCCGGGCGTGCGGGGCGCAGCGGCGCTCGACGAAATAACGCTGGAAGGGCAGTGGACCCTCGTCGGTGTCGAGCCATGTCGCCACCGGATCGTCGCTCATCGGCAGGATTTCGGTTGGGACGCCCCAAGCGGCGGCGAAGCCGGCCATGACCGAGGTGAGGGCTTCGCCCGCCGCCAGGCGCCGGGTGCGCTCGACGTGGAGCGCCAGGTCGCCGTCGCCAAGCTGGAACCAGCCCTCGCCGCCGAGGCCGCGAAGCGCCGTCATGAAGTTCCAGCTCTCGCCGGCGCGGCCCCAGCCCCGTTCTTCGTCCGAGAGGCCGGACAGGGTGTAGAGGAGGGTGTCGAGATCCGGTGAGATCCACAGGCCGAGATGGCGCAAATCGTCGCCGGTATTGACGATGGCGGTGAGCTCTCCCGCAGGCAGGATATGGGCCAGGCCGAGCGCGAGCTTGGCGCCGCCGACGCCGCCGGTGAGCACGACGACCCGGCCGCTCATCGGAAGAGATCCTCGTCCGGGCTGCGCAGCAGGGCGGTGGCGGGCGCCTCCCGCGATGAATGCAGGTCGACGCCGCGGACGATCGCGGCCGGAATTCCTTCCGCGGCCTCGCCCATGACCAGGCCGGCCGCGCCGGCGATGGCGTCGGCAAGGGCAATCTGGGTCACGCCGAGCGCACGACCGCCGCGATCGCCTTTGCCGCGCTCGTCGACCAGGGACGCCAATCCCGCCGCGCCGATCGCGACATTGACGACGCCGAGGCGCCACGGGCGGCCGAAGCTGTCGGAGACGATCACGGCGATGTCGACGCCCAGGCGCTCTGCCAGTTCATTGCGGAGCCTTGCCGCGCTGGCATCGGGATCAGCCGGCAGGAGCAGTACCCGCTCGTCCCCGCCCGGCCCGAGGTTCGACTGGTCGATCCCCGAATTGGCCATGACCATGCCGAGACGATGACGGGTGATGAGGACGTTGGGGGCGGCGCGGACGACGGCCTCGGCTTCGCGCAGCACGATCTCGACGAAGCGGGGATCCTTCAGCGCGATTGTCGCGAGCCTCAGCGCTTCGGAAGACGGTGCTACGCCACGAAGATCGACGAACCGACCCTCCGCCTTGGAAACGATCTTCTGGGTCACCACGAGCACGTCGCCGTCGATCGGCGGGGCCTCGTCGGCAATCCAGCCCTCGGCCAGCAGGCCGGCGAGGTCGGCGCCCGGTGCGATCTCGCCGAGATGCCGGACCGGCAGGATCGTCACGGTCAATTCAATGCCCCGATCGGGGACTTATCAGTGCCATGCGACCACCTCGTCCATCAGCGCCGGATAGCGCTCCGCTACGTAGCGCGCGTAATCGACCATATGCTCACGCATCAGCTGCTCGGCGCGGCCGCCGTCGCCGGTCAGGATCGCGTCGGCGATCGAATCGTGGGCATGGACGACGTCGCCGCGGCGCTCGGGGGGGAACAGCATGCCGACCACGCGGTCGTGGAAGATGTCCTCCATCGCATGGCTGATCAGGTTCAGAACGCGGTTGCCCGACATGGAGGCAACCAGTCGATGGAAGGATTCGCTGGTCTTGAGATAGGCGCTGTCGCTTTCGGTCGAGGTCTGCGCGGCGCGCAGCCGCTCGAGCAGCTCCGGATCCTTGCAGCCGGCGGCGAGCCGCGCCATCATCGGTTCGAGAATGAGCCGGGCGTCGATCACCTCACTGAAGGTCATGCCGGCCGCCTGGAAGAACATCGTTGCCATGCGTCCAAAATCGCGGGTGGTCGCGCCCATCACGATTGGACCGCCACCCGGCCCTGCCTTGATCCTCACGATGCCGTGGACTTCGAGGATTCGAAGCGCCTCGCGCAACGTGCCGCGGCCGATATTGTAATCGACCAGCATCTGGGCCTCGCCGGGAAGCTGGCTGCCGCTCACCAGTCCGCCGTCGCAGATGCGGCTCAGGATCTCGCGCGCCACCGCCTCGCCCAGCTTGGATCCACGCTTCATCTTGTCGTCACCGCCCCCGTTTTCGATGTGTCGGGCGCGAGCCGCTCCGCCCGGAAGGCCGATGACCCTGGCCGCCTGCGCCTGATCCGCCCCCGTCTCCAGCCCCGGTCGGTGCCTCTCGCCCGGCAGTAAGTCAACATTTATGCGCAGGGATTTTAGCGGCTGCTGGACGCGTTGCGGGCGCGGTGTCGGCAATACGATCAGGGCTGCAGGTTTTATTCTGCCTCTATTCCCTTGGCGGGTCCGCAAAACTCCCCTTTCTCCTGCTTCCAGCGAGGCAGATTACCGACATCTTTGCTTGCTCAACTGCGCAAAAACTCTAGGATCGCCGTGAGCTCGGTAAGAGCCGAATTGGGGAGAGGCGATGGGCGCGGGGCAGAGGACCTTCGAGGGGATGGATTTCGGGGCGGCGGGTGCCGGCGCTCCGGCGCAACGGCGCCCGTGGATCATGCTGATCCTGATCATGGCGACGGCGTTGAGTTCGATCGACCGCCAGGTGCTCGGGCTGCTGCTCGAGCCGATCCGCCGCGAATTCCACCTGAGCGACACTCAGCTGGGCATTCTGTCGGGCCCGACCTTCACCATCCTCTACGCCTTGATGGCGCTGCCGCTGGCTGTGCTCTCGGACCGCATCAGCCGGCGTGCCGTGATCGCGGCTTGCCTCGCCGCATTCTCGGCGATGAGCGCTCTTTGCGGCGCCGCGCCATCCTTCCCGTGGTTGCTGCTGGCGAGGATGGGGGTCGCGGTCGGCGAGGCCGGCGTCGTCCCTTCGTCGCAGGCCCTGATCGCCGACATCTACGACAAGTCGAAGCTCACCGGGGCGATGAGCCATCTCTATCTCAGCCAGAGCGTCGGCGGCGTGCTCGCCTTCTTGCTGGGGGGCATATTGGTCGGTACGGTCGGCTGGCGGCTGACCTTCGTCATTCTCGGGATCCCGGGCCTGCTCGTGGCCGCCTTGAGCCTCTTTCTCCTGCCGCGCCGCAACGCGCCGCACCGTCCGCGCGCCGCCGCGGCCGTCGCAAGAGTGCCGCTTCGATCGAGCCTCGCCTTCCTCTGGTCGCAGAAGACCTATCGTTACCTAACGCTGGCGAACGGCTTCTGGTCGTTCGCGGGCGCTGCGATCGCCTTGTGGGCGGCGCCATTCATCTCCCGCAGCTTCGGCTTGCCGCCGCGACAGATCGGGCTGGTCATGGCGGTCGCCATCGGCCTGTCTGGCGCGGGCGGCCTGCTCGTGCTGGGCGGTCTCGCGCAGAGAATCAGCCGCAACGATCTGCGCTGGATCCTCTGGATCGTCGCCATCGCTCTGTGCTTCGCGACGCCGCTCGGCATCCTCACCTTCACCAGCCACAATGGCTGGCTCGCTCTCGCCTGCGGTTGCTTGCTGGCCTTCACCGTCACCTCGAGCCAGGGCCCCGTCGCCTCCGCCGTCCAGCTGCTCGTCCCCAACGAGATGCGCGGCGTCGCAGTGGCTGTGAAGCATATGGTGGTCACCGCCATCGGTGCCGGCTCGGGGCCGCTCGTCGTCGGCATCCTCAACGACAGCCTCGCCCCCCGCTTCGGCGAGCAGGCGATCCGCTATTCGCTGGTAGCGATGAGCCTTTTCTACTTGCTCGCGGCCTTGTTCTTCTATCTGGCCAGCCGAAGCTTCATCATCGATAGCGCATCGGCGGAACGATGGTCACCCGACGCCGGCGAACCGGAGGCAACCCATGTCTGACAAGGTCGGTCTGTTCATCATCTTCTGGGCCGCGCCGGGAAAGTTCGACGCTTTGCTCGAAGAGGTCAGGACGATGATGAAGGTGGTCGAAGCCGAGCAGGGCACGCTCGCTTACGGCTTCCACAAGGTGACGGCCGCGCTGGAGGGCATTGCCGTCTACGAGATCTACAGCGATGCGGATGCGCAGCGCGTGCATGGGGAATCGGACGCGATAAACGCATTGAAGGGGCGCCTGCCCAGCCTGCTCGGTGCCCCTCCGGAGCGGCATCAGCTGACGCCGCTGGCGGGCGCCAAGGGATTGCCTTTCTGACATGCCCGGAGTCGCAACCAAGCCGCGCCGAACGTCGGAGGGGCCGACGCGCCAGGCCATCAAGAGCGCGACGACGCGCGCCAGGATCATCGATGCAACGATCCGCTGCTTGGTCAAATATGGCTATGCCGGGACTACGACGCTGAAGGTGGCCGAGGAGGCGGACGTCTCCCGCGGCGCCATGATGCACCATTTCGACAATGCCGCGGCATTGATGTACGCAACCGCGGAGGACCTGCACCAGCGGCGGCTGAAGGCGCATGTGCGGCGCGCTCGCGAGTTCGATCACCAGCAGACCGGCAAGCTCGTCCAGCAATCGTGGGAGCAGTTCCGCTCGCCCAATTTCATCGCCTTTCTCGAGCTCGCCATGGCGGCGCGGACCGACGAGCATCTGGCGGCGATCCTGTCGCCGCTGCAGCGCGAATATCGCGAGCGCTGGTACCGCCAGGCGCTCGAGCTCTATCCGGAATGGGAAAGCGCATCGGACGAGTTCGCGCTCGCTTTCTCGCTGTCGCAAACCATCCTTCACGGCCTCGCGGTCGCGCTCCTCACCGAGAGCATCAAGCCCGAGATGGTGGAGGCGGTGCTGCGCAATCTCGAGCGCCAGATCCGGGAGCTGCGGGCCGCGGCGAAGGCACGGAGCCTCGCCAGCGAAGGCGCGTCCGTACCGGCGCCCGCGTAGCGGGCGAATGGCGCGCGCCGGCACAGGGCAATCGGTTGCCGGCCCGCAGCGCGTTGGGGGCCGATCCGCCCTCGCTCCGTTCCGCCAGAGCGTATTCCGCGAAGTGTGGGCGGCGAACATGGCGTCCAATCTCGGCGGCATGGGGCAGACGGTCGGCGCCACCTGGCTGATGACCTCGATGGCGCCGCGCGCCGACATGGTGGCCCTGGTCCAGGCGGCGACGGCGGCGCCGATCATGCTCCTGGCCTTGGTGGCCGGCGCGATGGCCGACAATTTCGACCGGCGTAAGATCATGCTCGGCGCCCAGCTTTTCATGCTGGCCTCGGCGGCGGCGCTGGCGGGGATGACATTCGCCCACCTGGTCACGCCGGCATGGCTCCTCTTCTTTACCTTCCTGATCGGCATCGGCCTCGCGCTCAACGCGCCGGCCTGGCAGGCGTCGGTGGGCGACATGGTGCCGCGCGAGGATATCGCCGAGGCGGTCGCGCTCAATTCGGTCGGGCTGAACATCGCCCGCAGCACCGGTCCGGCGCTCGGCGGCGTGATCGTCGCAGCGATCGGAGCGGCGGGCACCTTCGCGCTCAACGCAATCTCCTATGTCGGCCTGGTGATCGTGCTGCTGCGCTGGCGGCCGGTGCGGCCGTCGCGGGTCCTGCCGCCCGAACGGCTGTGGACCGCGATCGGCGCCGGGCTTCGCTATTCGGCCTTGTCGCCGAACATCCGGGTGGTGCTGCTGCGCGGCGCCGTCTTCGGCCTCGGAGCGGGCGCGATCCTGGCCCTGATGCCGCTGGTCGCGCGCAACCTCCTCCTCGGCGGGCCCGTGACCTACGGCCTGTTGCTCGCCGCCTTCGGGATCGGCGCGATCGGCGGCGCCTTCCTGATCGGACAGGTGCGCGGGCGGCTTTCGACCGAAGCCTCGATGCGGCTCTATTGTTGCTTCTATGCGGCAGCGGCTCTCGGTCTCGGATGGAGCCGGTCGCTGCCGCTGTCGGCGCTCGCACTCGCTTTGGCCGGTGCCGGCTGGGTAATGGCCTTGTCCAGCTTCAACGTCTCGATCCAGATGGCAAGTCCGCGCTGGGTCGTCGCCCGCGCGCTGTCCCTCTACCAGATGACGATGTTCGGCGGGATGGCCGCGGGTGCCTGGTTCTGGGGCGAAACCGCCGCGCGGGTCGGCATTCCGGTCGCGCTCTCCGCGTCGGCGCTGCCGATGCTCGTCAACGCGTTGCTCGGGCTGATTCTACCGCTCGCTTCGGCCGCCGATCTAGACCTCGCGCCGCTTCGCGATCATCGCGAGCCGGCGACCGCGCTGCCGATCGCGCCGTCCAGCGGCCCGGTCGCGATCACGATCGAATATCGGATTGCGCAGGAAGACGTTTTCGCGTTCCTGGCGGCAATGGCGGACTGGCGCCGGATCCGCCGCCGCGACGGTGCTCGCAACTGGACCTTGTCGCGCGACCTGCATGATCCGGAGATCTGGCTGGAGCGCTATCGCGCCGCCACCTGGCTCGACTATCTCCGCCACAACCACCGGATCACGCGGGCCGACGCGCCGGCGCATCAGGCCATCCATTCCCTCCACCGGGGCGAGGCGCCGCCGCGCGTCAGCCGGGTTATCGAGCGGCAGACCGGCTCGCTTCCCGATCGGCTGGCGGTGCACAACGCCGACATGGCCGGCCATTGACGCCCCGCAACAACTACGCGCCCATATCCAACTTACAAACAGCGCAGATTGTTTAGTGATGACAGTTCAGAATGACTGGTGCATATCTCCGCTCGGAGAGGAAATATGGGCGAGTTGTCGCTGGATCAGGAATTGACGGCCTATTCTCGCGGCGACCTCAACGTCTGCGCCTGGCCCTATCCGCTCTATGAACGATTGCGGGCGCACGGCCGCGTCGTGGATTGGAAAAGTGGCCCAGCCAAGCTCCTGACGCATCATGAGGACGTCAGGGCCGCGATGGCCAAAGAGCTGCCGCTGCACAACGACGGCTACCGCTACGGCAGGCTCGCGGAAGGCGTCCTGTCGAGACTGCCTGAAGGCCGCCGTGACATTTTCTACCGCGTCTTTGATTTCGAGACCCTTTACGTCACCCGCAACGAGGGTCAGCAGCACAGGCGCCTGCGCGGTTGCGTGCACCGGGCTTTCCTGCCCCGGAGCCTCGCGACCCTTCGCGACAGCATCCAATGGCACGTCGACGAGCTGATCGATCGAATGGCTGCGAGCGACGCGCCTGACTGGAAGTCGCAGGTGGCGGACAAGCTGCCCGCTCGCGTCATCTCGGATCTGTTCGGCGTACCCCAGGCGGACCGCGACAAGCTTTGGCATTTCGCCGAGATCATCGCCGCTCATTTCAGCATGACCGAACGAACGCTCTGCGATGCGGCAGAGGCGCTCGACGACTTCCGAGGTTACGCTTTGGATCTGATCCACAGGGTAAGGTCCACAGGTCACGGAGCCCAGCTGACGAAAGATCTTATCGACGCCGTGGATGCCGGTGCTCTCAACGAGGAGGAATTGGTGGCCATGCTGCTGGTCGTCCTCTTCGGGGGTACGGAGACGACCACGAACCTCCTGGGAAATGGCTTCCTGGCGGTGCAGCGCACGCGGTCCGAGTGGGACAAGCTCGTCGCTGAACCGGCGAAGGTCCGCCCCGCGATAGAAGAGCTGCTGCGATACGATAGCGCGCTTCAATATCTGCCCAGGTTCGCGACCGAGGATTTTGAGCTTCACGGCGTGAAGGTCGAGAAAAACGAGACGGTCATCATCGTGATCGGTGCGGCGAACCGCGATCCTGAAGTGTTCGACGACCCCAATGTGCTTCGGATCGACCGGCCGAATAGCGACAAACATCTTGCTCTCGCCGTGGGGCCTCATTTTTGTCTGGGCGCTGCGCTCGCGCGAATGGAGGCGGAGGTCGCATTCACAACGCTGACCCGCCGCTTTCCCGACATCCGGCTGATCGGAGATGAAGTATCGTATCGAGGAAGCGCGATGTTGCGCGCCGTGGCCTCACTCCCAGTGGACTTGGGCGCTAGCAAGCACTGATATGTTGCTCGAGCCCGAGCCGCGAACCCCTATTCTGCTTGCCATGACGGCGGGAGCCGCCTTCTTCGCAAAGGACAGACCATGATCGAACAGGTGATCGACATCCCAACCCGCGACGGCATTTGCGACACGTTCGTGGTCCATCCCGAGAGCGGCGGCCCCCATCCGGCCGTGCTGATGTACCAAGACGGGGGCGGCGTCCGCGAGGAGCTGCGCGACATGGCGCGTCGCCTCGCCTCGACCGGCTATTACGTTCTGCTCCCGAATCTCTTTTATCATTCGGGCGTCTCAGATCTCGGCCCGATCGATCTGGATACGAGTTCCGAGTGGTTCCAGAACGTGCTGCGTTATTCCCATGCACTCAATACGGAATTGGTGATGTCTGACACCGCCGCGATGCTGGCCTTCATCGACTCCCAGGAGGCGGCAAGGAAAGGGGCGATCGGCTGCTTCGGCTATTGCATGACCGGCGGGTATGCGGTCAGCGCGGCCGCCCGCTTTGCCGACCGCATCGCCGCGACCGCCGCCTTTTGCGGCACCTCAATGGTGACCGAGGACGCGGATAGCCCGCACCGGACGCTGGGGCAGATCAAGGGTGAGCTCTATATCGGTTGGGCCGAGCTCGATCCCTACATTCCCCGCGAAACGCTCGAGACGTTTGACGCCGCTTTGGCCGAAAGCGCAGCCAGGGCCGAGGTGGAAATCTATCCTGCCGCCCGGCACGCCTTTATGTTCCCCACCCGCTATTCGTACGAAAAGCCGCATGCGGAGCGGCATTGGGAGCAGCTTCACGCCCTGTTTCGGCGCACTCTTGGTTGAGCGCCCTGAGTGATGGGCGATCGCAAAGAAGAGGAACATGCAAGCGAGAAAGTCAGCGATTCGACGGCTCCTCCGCCACTTGCGACAGAGATTCCACCAATGGAAGCAGTAGCTGACGAAGCCCAACATCGAGGAATATGGGATGATTATGCTCTTGCTCGTGCGATGTTGGGCTTCTGATGCCGCATGGTCCGCCTGTCGCTCCGCCGGATGGCAACAGTGATGCGGCACGGCGATCAGCCGGCGCTGCCGTCTTTCGCCAGGCTCTAGGGTCGCCAGCGACACCGCAGTGGCCATGAAGCGAGCCCGCGAATAGCCGCTGGCCGCTGCCCAGATCGACACCACACCACGCGGAGCAAAGCCGTTAATTGACATACCGCCGTTTGAGGCGAGTTTGCTGCAGATGTTTCGTACTGCCGGGCCAGTCGATGCGACCAGCCCTCGTCATCTCGACGTGGTGGGCGAGGCTCAGCCGGACGGGAGAGAGCATTGTCGAATCATTTCGATGTCGTGATCGTCGGCGCGGGCCATGCCGGCGCCCAGACGGCGATCGCCCTGCGCCAGCAGAAGTTCGCCGGTTCGATCGCGATCATCGGTGACGAGCCTGAAATCCCTTACGAGCGGCCGCCTTTGAGCAAGGAATATCTTTCGGGCGAGAAGAACTTCGAACGGATCCTGATCCGCCAGCCGGGTTTCTGGGCGGAGCGCGAGGTGGCGATGCTGACCGGCAAGCGCGTCATCCGCGTCGATGCCGAGGCCCATCGTCTCGCGCTCGAGGACGGCGGAAGCATCTCCTACGGCCATCTGGTCTGGGCGGCGGGCGGGCGGCCGCGGGTGCTGGCCTGCGCCGGCAGCGACCTCGAACGGGTTCATTCGGTGCGCAGCCGCGCCGACGTCGACCGCATGATCGCCGAGCTGACGACGACCGAGCGGGTCGTCATCATCGGCGGCGGCTATATCGGCCTGGAAGCCGCCGCGGTGCTGGCGAAGCGCGGCAAGGCGGTCACGGTGCTCGAGGCGCAGGACCGGGTTCTGGCCCGCGTCGCCGGGGCGGTCCTGTCCTCCTTCTATCAGGACGAGCATCGCCGCCATGGCGTCGACGTCCGGCTCGGCGTCACCGTCGACTGCATCGAGGGCGAGGGCGGCCGCGCCACCGGCGTGCGGCTCGCCGGCGGCGAAATGCTGCCGGCCGAGATGGTCATCGTGGGCATCGGCATCGTCCCGGCCGTTGCGGCGCTGGCCGAGGCCGGGGCGGAGGTCAGCAACGGCGTCGCCGTCGACGAGCATTGCCGGACCTCGCTGCCGGACGTGTTCGCGATCGGCGATTGCGCGCTCCATTCGAACCATTTCGCCGAGGGGCCGCCGATCCGCCTCGAATCGGTGCAGAACGCCAACGACATGGGCATGACCGCGGCGCGGTTGATCGCCGGCGCGCCTCAACCTTATCATGCCGTGCCGTGGTTCTGGTCGACCCAATATGATCTGCGGCTGCAGACCGTGGGGCTCTCGATCGGCCATGACGAGGAAGTGGTACGCGGCGATCCGGCCATGCGCAGCTTCTCGATCGTGTACCTGAAAAGGGGCCGCGTGATCGCGCTCGACTGCGTCAACGCGGTCAAGGACTATGTGCAGGGGCGGGCGCTGGTGACCGGCGAGGCGGTGATCGATCCGGCTCGCCTCGCCGACACCTCAACCTCGCTGAAGGAAATCCCCCTCGGCGGCGCAGCGACTTGAGGGGACTCCGTCCCAAGCTCTCACATCGCGGTGTCCCGGTCCGTCAGCGAACCTGACACGTTGTCGAACATCCTACGGGGGCATCGATGGGGGCATCCTTCAGTGTGTCTGGCAGGTCTTTTGTTTAGACTCAAAGACATACACCAACTCCTGTGGCTGCCTCCCTCTCCGCCACTTGCCCGTTTCGGGCCGTTCGCTCCCGTTCGAAAATCTTCACTAAAGTAGAGTGAAATAGAGGCTTTCCCGTTTCCCCATGTTCCTTGCCGTCCCCCGGGCCGTGGCGCCGCTTCCGATGGAAGCGCACCCATTTGCGATAAAGTGTCGCCGGGATTACACAGCGCCCGCCGATGGATGTCCGCTCTCTTCTTCGCGCGCCCCGCTCGGCTCTGAGCGACCTCGCCATTCCGCTTCTCGAAAGAGGGACCGGGTTTGCCGGATCGGTCGCAGCCTTCATCGCCGCCGCCCGCAAGAACCGGATCGCCGAGCCGGTCATCGACCGCGAGAGGTTCCCAAAGGGCCAGCCGACGCGCTACAGCCCCATCGAGGCGCACCGGGTGCTCGCCTTCCTGAAGCAACATGCGGACGACGTGAACCGGGTCGCCGGCCTTCTTGCCGACGACTATTCCCGTGACCTTCTCCGCAAGCTGCTCGCCTATCGCGCGCTCGGCCCCGGCCATGTCACGTTGCCGAAGCCAGAACTGGCCGATGCCTACGCTGCCGTAGGTCAGGCCGGCCCCAGCCCGCACCGCTTCCCGCCCTTCGAGATGGGGCATTACGCAATGGGCGGAATCGAGGTCGACTGCTGGCGGATGAACGCTGTCGCCCTGTTCATCGAGCGTCAGTATTTCTTCCGCCGTGGCAACACTGTGATCCAGCCCGAGTTGGGTGACGTGGTGATCGACGCCGGCGCCTGCTTCGGCGACACCGCTCTGGCCTTCGCCGAAGCCGTCGCGCCCAATGGGGCCGTCTACTCGTTCGAGCCGGTCCCCAGGCAGATCGAGGTGTTCCGAACCAATATGGCCGCCAACCCGGCCCTTGCTGAGCGGGTGAGGCATGTCCCCTTTGCCGTGGCCGACCAAAGCGGGCAAAGGCTGATGTTCAGCGATGGCGGCGCGGGGGCGGCCATGTCGGCTGCCGGAACCGTGCCCGTGGAGACGCTGACCATTGACGATCTGGTGAGCCGCGAATCCCTGGATCGGGTCGACTATATCAAGATGGACGTGGAGGGCGCGGAAACCGTCGCGCTCAAAGGGGCCACTGAGACAATCCGCCGTTTCAAGCCGAAGCTCGGCATATCCATTTATCACAGCCTCGGGGATCTGATTTCCCTGCCGCTGCTCGTTCATCGAATCGAGGCGAGTTACGAGCTCTTCCTAGACCACCACAGGGTCCACGCCGAGGAGACGGTGCTTTACGGCGTGGCGGAGTATTAGAAGTCGCCCCGTTGACGACGGCGAAGTTGAGCATGATTGCCTCGCTCAAGGAGCCGCCGGTCAGGTTGCGGACACTGATCTGGCACGACCCGAAGAGCGCTCCTGCCAAGCCTCTGTTTGTCCGTCTAGCCTATTGCTTCGTCACCGTGGGTCTATCGCGGCTTCAAATCGGCGCCCGCACCGTTGGGACGATCTGAAACTGACGTTCAGCCATAGCCCTCAGCGGCCACGGCACCCGACAATAAGCACCGAAAATTGTCCTCACGCGGAGCCGGCGTGGGAGGAAGTGTGGTAGACGACACAAGTCAGTACAATTTTCTGTATCAAAATAGGTAGATAGGCGACCCGGTTATACGGACTCCCTCTCCGCCAGCGCCGTTCGCGGCCGCTATTCCGCACCTTTCCGCCACTTTCTGGCGGAAGCGGACCGTGTGTGGTCGCTCAATTTCGCCTACAATCGGCACGATCGTCAGGGTTGAAGTCAGGGCCGGCCGGATCTTGAGTGGATCCGCGTTCGGACTGGATGGCGAGGCGATGACAGCGCTGCCGCCAGTCGCAGGTCTTCCGATTCTGTCTGGAAGTCGGCTCGGTGCGAGAACTGGTGATGGCACTTGCGGCCGAAGGTGTTTGCACCAAAGATCAGACGTTGCGGGACGGCAGCAGGCGGGCAGGGGCCCTTCGTCCGCTCGTCCGCGAGTCTGTCTACTGCCTCCTCGAGAATCCCGTCTATTCCGGCCAGAATGCCACCATTAAGGCTGTCGATCCCGGCCGGCACGAACCGCTGGTGCCGCAGCCGTTGATCAGTGGGCTCCGAACGGGACAGCGGGAGGCGGTCGTAGACAACCAAATCCCCGTGATTTAGCGTTCATGCGTGTGAGCTTGCCGGGTTCCCAAGCCTTTCCAGAAGCTCATCTGCCGTCAGCAAAGGATTTTCGGACCATGCCGATGATCGAACCGGTGCCGCTCGAGGCCCTGCCTGCCGAGCTCGCCGAGGCGGTCGCGCGCGGCCGCGAGACGCGCATGCTGAGCGCGACCCTGCCGGTGCAGATCTGGGCGCATCGCCCGAACGTTGCCCTCGCCTGGCTGAGGACGATCGAGGCGATCCACGTCGACGGCGTGCTCGAGCCGCGGCTGCGCGAGCTGGTGCGGCTCAAGATCGCCAACATCACCACCTGCAGGGCATGCCAGGTCGCGCGCAAGTCCGACGAGGTCAGCGAGGAGGACATTGCCTGCCTGAGCTGGGACGATCCGCGCTTTACCCCCGCCGAGCAGGCCGCGCTCCATTATGCCGAGCTGTTCGCCGGCGATTATTTCGAGATCGACGAGGGCATCTATGCCGCGCTCGGGCGACACTTCTCGACCGAGCAGATCGTCGAGCTCAACCTGTTCGCCGCCTTGATGCTCGCCGGCGGACGCATGACCTACGTCCAGCGCGGCTATCCCGAGGAGCTCGACGCGCCCGAGGCGGCGTAGATTGTCTGGTGGTCGCGTGACTTAGCGCGGAAAACCGGCACCCACTTTTCCACGTCCTGTTTAGAGCCCGCGGGCGATGATTTCCTTCATGATCTCGGACGTGCCGCCATAGATGCGCGCCACCCGCGCATCGACCCAGGCGCGGGCTACCTTATACTCGCTCATGAAGCCGTAGCCGCCGTGCAGCTGGAGGAACTGGTCGAGCAGGCGGCCCTGCATCTCGGATCCCGTCAGCTTCGCCATCGCCGCTTTCTCGCCGGTCAGCGCGCCTTCCATCACCTCGCCGAGGCACTCGTCGACGAAGGCGCGCAGCATCGTCGCCTCGGCCTTGGCGGCGGCGAGGCTGAAGCGCGTATTCTGGAAATCGAACACGGTCTGCGAGAACAGCTTGCGGGTGCGCGTATAGTCGATCGTCTCCGCGAGCAGCGCCTCGATCGACGCTGCCGCCCGAATGGCGATGATCAGCCGCTCCCAGGCGAGCTGGTGGGTGAGGTACTGGAAGCCTTTGCCTTCCTCGCCGAGCCGGTTGGCGCCCGGCACCCGCACCTCGTCGAAGAACAATTCCGACGTGTCCTGGCCCTTGAGACCGATTTTCTCCAGCCTCTTGCCCTTGGTGAAGCCCGGCGTCCCTTCCTCGACGCAGATCAGGGTCAGCTGCTTCTCGGCCGGATCGGTCTTGCCGGCGACGACGGCCATGCCGGAGTTGAAGCCGTTGGTGATGAAGGTCTTGGAGCCGTTCACGACATAATCGTCGCCGTCGCGGCGGATCGAGGTCCGCATCGACCTCAAATCGCTGCCGATGCCGGGCTCGGTCATCGCGATCACGGCGATCATCTCGCCGCGGATCATCGGCGGCAGCCAGTTTTGCTTCTGCTCGTCGCTGCCATAGGCGACGATATAATTGGCGACGATCTCGCTATGGGTGGTGAATCCGACGGCCGTCGCATTGGCCCGCGCCAGCTCCTCGATCAGCACCGCGCTATGGCCATAGTCGCCGCCGGCGCCGCCATATTGCTCGGGCGCCATCACGCAGAGCAGGCCTTCCTGCCCGGCCTTCTGCCACACCTTTTTGGGAACGAAGCCCTGATGCTCCCAATCGGCGTGGAAGGGGACGATCTCACGGTCGACGAACCGGCGGACCTGGTCGCGGAACATCTCATGGTCGTCGCGGAAAACCTTGCGCATCGCGCTGTCCTTCTATCGGTCGCCGAACCGCGGCGGACGCTTCTCCAGGAAGGCCTCGACCGCCTCCTCATGATCTTCGGTATGGTGGGCGAGCGCCTGATAGGCCGCCGACAATTCGAGCAGGGGGCCGAGCTTCATGTCCTGTCCCTCGCGGAGCAGGCGCTTGGTGAGCCGCAGCGCATGGCCCGGATTGGACGCGATGCGTTGCGCCACCGCCTTGGCGGCGTCGAGCAGGTCCGCCGCGGGCACGACGTCGCTGACCAGGCCGTATTCGAGCGCTCTGGCGCTGTCGATCGCATCGCCGGTCAGCGTCATCAGCGCCGCGCGGGCATTGCCGATCACCCGCGGCAGCAGCCAGGCGCCGCCGTCGCCCGGGACGATGCCGAGCTTGACGAAGCTCTCGGCGAAGATTGCCCCTTCCGCCGCGATGCGGACGTCGCACATGCAGGCGAGGTCGAGGCCGGCGCCGATGGCGGCGCCGTTGATCGCGGCGATGGTCGGCACTTCGAGCTCGTAGAGCGCCAGCGGGATCTGCTGGATGCCGTCGCGATAGCGGTTGCGCAGCTGGTAGGGCGAGCCT
Organism: Sphingomonadales bacterium; assembly: GCA_034668705.1. Taxonomy (GTDB): domain Bacteria; phylum Pseudomonadota; class Alphaproteobacteria; order Sphingomonadales; family Sphingomonadaceae; genus Allosphingosinicella. The sequence continues at coordinate 47,114 of JAXDOV010000038.1, read as the reverse complement.
TCGAAGATGCCGGACCGGCTGCGCATGTCCTTGACGTTGCCGCCGGCGCAGAAGGCCGAGCCGGAGCCGGTCACGATCACCGCCTTGAGGCCGGCATCGGCGGTGGCGTCGGCACAGAAGTCCTTGATCTCCTGGATATATTCGGGGCGCGAGATGGCATTGCGCTCCTGCGGCCGGTTGAGCGTGACGATCGCCACCGGCCCGTCGCGCTCGATGATCAGAAACTTTTCCATGTCAGCCTTTCGAAGCGGAGGCCGGCGCGGTCGCGATGATCGCCGCCCACAGGCCGCTTTCGCCCTGGCGGCAGAGGCGGCGGCCGATATCCTGCGCCCAAACCGCCTGGGAGCCAAACTCGCTGCGCCAGGACCAGAGGCGCCGGGTGGTGAAATGGAGGACGTGCTCGTAGGTGAAGCCGATCGCCCCGAGCACGGCATGGGCGATGGCCGCGCCTTGGCCCGCGGCCTCGCTCGCCACCGACTTGGCGGCGGCGATCGCCTCGGGGCAGGGGCCGCGCGCGCTGGACGCGAACGCCATCTCCGCCGCTGCCGAGGCCAGGGCAGTCTGCTCCGCGAGCACCGCCAGCTGGTGCTGGATCGCCTGGAACTTGCCGATCGGACGGCCGAACTGGACCCGCTGATTGGCATAGTCGATCGCCGTGTCGAGCAGGCGCCCGAGGCCGCCGGCGATCTGCGCCGACCGGATCATGGCGCCGCCGAGCAGCAGCGCATCGGGCGGAAAATGGACGGGAACGGGAGCGGCGGCGACCGGCCGCGCCTCCGCGAACACCAAGGTGTCGCGCGGCTCGCGCGCGGTGTTGAGCGCCGCCGTCGATTTCGCGTCCGCGCAGGAGAGCAGGACGAACGAGTCCTCCGACCGCGTCAGCACATGGCCGGCCTGGCCGCCCCAAGGCACGTCTGCCAAAGTGCCGCTGAAAACATCGTCCACGAGGCGGCCGGGGCCGACGGCCAGCGTCGCCGCGCCCGGCGCGGCATCCAGCCCGGCAAGGCCCAGCAGCCAGTTGACGAGGATCGTCTCGGCGAGCGGAACCGGTGCCGCGTGGCGGCCGGCGGCGCGGACCAGCACGAAGGCATCGTGCCAGCTGCCGCCGACGCCGCCGAGGGCTTCCGGCGCCGCGGCGAGGCCGAGGCCGTTCTCCTCCACCGCGGACCACAAGGCCTCCGGCCAGGCGCCGCTTTCGGCCGCGACCAGCGTTTCGGGCGTGACGAGATCGCCGAGGACGCGTTCCGCCGTTTCTTCGAACATGTCCCTCATCGGCTCACCTCAGCCCCAGGCCGCGCGCGAGGATGCCGCGCAGGATTTCCCTTGTGCCGCCGCGCAGCGAGAAGGACGGTGCAAGCTGGGTCAGATAAGCGAGCACCTGCTCATGGTCGCTGCCGCTGTCGACCCGCGGCTCGCCGGCGGACAGCAGCTGGGCGATCTCGGGCAGCTCCTGTTCCAGCGCGGTGCCGATGTCCTTGACGCAGGAAGCCGCCCAGGTCGGATCGCCACCCCGGTCGAGTTGCGCCGTCACCGACAGCGACATCGCTCTCAGCGCCACGATCCTCGCGCCGATCCGGCCGATGTGAAAGGCCTGCAGCGCGTCGGGCTCGGCGCCGACCTCCTCGACGAGCGTGTGGAGCAGGGTCATCGAGCTCAGGAACCGCTCCGGGCCGCTCCGTTCGAAGGCGAGCTCGGCCATCACCTGCGCCCAGCCCTTGCCTTCGGTGCCGATCAGCGCCTCGCCGTCGAGCGCCACGTCGTCGAAGAAGATCTCGTTGAAATGCTCGCCCCCGCTCAGGTCGCGGATCGGACGGACGGTCACCCCCGGCGCCGCGAGGTCGATGACGAATTGCGACATCCCGCCATGGCGGTCGTCCCCACCGCCGCCGGTGCGGACCAGGGCGATCATATATTGGGAACGATGGGCGTTGGTGGTCCAGATCTTGCGGCCGTTCAGCACCCAGCCCTCGCGCTCGCGCACCGCCCGCGAGCCGATCGAGGCAAGGTCGGAGCCGGCATTGGGCTCGCTCATGCCTATGCAGAAGCAGGTTTCGCCGCGGACGATGCCGGGAATGTATCTTTCCTGCTGGGCGGGCGTTCCGAAATGCAGCAGCAAAGGCGCGCTCTGCCGGTCCGCGATCCAGTGCGCGGAGACCGGCGCGCCGGCGGCGAGCAGCTCCTCGCTGACGACGTAACGGGCGAACGCCCCGGCCTCGCGCCCGCCGAACCGTTTCGGCATGGTGATGCCGATCAGGCCGGCCGCGCCCAATTTGCGGCTGAAGGCGGTATCGTAGCCCATCCAGCTGTCGGCGCGGACGACCGGTGGTATGTCCCGCATTTCGCGGCTGAGGAAGGCGCGGACCTCGCCGCGCAGCGTCTCCGCCGCCTCGGGAATCGGGGCGAAGGCGAAATCGGTCAGGCGCATGATGAAGGCCGCGGCCCGGCGGGCGTGCGGCCGGGCCGTGGCGATCCGCTCCCGTGCATGGCCCCGATCACGCCTCTCCGCCCCAGTCTATCTTATCTCAGAATAGAAATCTCACTATAGAGCGCCGGCCGGACTCGCCAGCCTTTTCTTCGCCGGGCGAGGGATTAGGGTCCGGACCCATAAAGGGCGTGGTCGTGATGGCATCAAAGCGGGATGAGGCGCAAGGAGAGCGGCCGAAGGCGTGGCGGGCACCACGTCGAGGCCGCTCGACGCCGCGGATCGCCCGCTTTGATGCCACCCGCAGGGCAAGGGCAGATTTGGCCCGTCGCGGCGTCGCTCGCTTGCCGGATAGTCCCACTATCCGGCCGCGCTCGCTCCTTGCCACGAGCCAAATCTGCCCTTGTCACGGCCACGCCCTTTATGGGTCCGGACCCTAGAGCAGGATCGAGGCGAGCCGCGGCGCCAGCGCGCTCATCGTCAGCCCGAGATCTTCGAGTCGATCCTCGTCGAGCTGGCTCCGGAACATGATTGCGACCAGGGTGTAGGCGAGCTCGCCGTTGCGGTCGTCGATCGGCACGGCGAGGCTCTTCACGCCATTCGAGAAATAGCCGTCGTCGATCGCCCAGCCCCTGGCCTGGGCCAGCTTCACCTGCTGCCAATAATCCTCGAAGGTGAGCGGCCGCTGCCAGCGCAGGGTCCGGAACATCGCGCGCAGCTTGCGCTCGGGCAGGCCCAGGCGCGGGGCGAACAGCCGTCCGGTCGCGCCCATCATCATCGGCAGGCGCTGGCCTTCCGCCATTTCGATGCGCAGGTCGGTCGGGCTGGACACGTTCTTGACCAGCACGATCCGCTCCGGCGCGACCCGCTTCCACAGCGCCATGGTGACGCTGTATTCCGCGGCGAGATCGGCCATGTGCGGCGCCGCGGCGGCGACGCGCTGGCCTTCGGTCAGGAAATTCTCGACCAGCCGGGTGAGGCCGATACCGGTCGTATAGGTCTTGGACAGCGGATCGAACTCGACCACTTCCTCCAGCACGAGGGTGCGCAGGATGTTGAAGCAGGTGCTGGCGTTGATCGACAGGCTGCGGGCGATGGTGATCGCGCGCGCCGGGCTGCCGGTCTCGCTGAGATAGCGCATGATCCGCACGGCGTTGACGACGGGCTTGACGATGACGGTCTTGGCGGTTTCGGCTTCCCGCGCCGGTGCAGGCGTGGCGCGCGCGCGGGCAGGCCTCGGGGCGACCGCCTCAACCTGCTTCTTTGCCGAGCTGCTGCGACTAACCATCGGACCTCGGGACAATAGATGAACCAGCGACGGGATGTCGGCTGCCGGATGCAGCTGCGGGTAACCCAAGCCACGCGGCCGCACAATGGCGCCCGGACCAAGGACGGCGCAAACAGCGCCTAATCGAGCCGCTCGATGAGCGTCGCGGTGCCGAGGCCGCCATTGCAGCAGATCGCCTGCAGCGCGAAGCGCCCCCGGCGCCGCTCGAGCTCGTTCAGCATGGTCGCCATGATTCGCGTGCCGGTCGCGCCGAGCGGGTGGCCGAGAGCGATCGCGCCGCCGTTGACGTTGAGGCGGTCGTGGCCGACGCCGATCTCCTTCATCCAGGCGATCGGCACCGAGGCAAAGGCTTCGTTGACTTCGAACAGGTCGATGTCGGCGGCCGACAGGCCGCTCCGGGCGAGCAGCTTGCGGGTGGCGTCGATCGGTCCGGTCAGCGTCAGCTCCGGGTCGGATCCCACCGTCGTCGTCGCGACGATGCGCGCGCGCGGCCTCACGCCCAGCCGCTGCGCCGCCTCGGCGGACATCAGCAGCACGGCCGAGGCGCCGTCCGAGATTTGCGACGCATTGCCGGCGGTGACCCGGCCGCCTTCGCGGAAGCTGGTCTTCAGCGTCGCCAGCTTTGCCCGGCTGGTGTCGCGGCGGATCGTCTCGTCCGCGGCGAGGAGGGGAGCGTCGCCCGCCAGGCCGCGCTCCCGCAAAGCCGCGATCGGCACCGGCACGATCTCGCCGTCGAAGCGGCCGGCATCGGCGGCGGCGGCGGCGCGGCGGTGGCTCTCGATCGCATAATCGTCGCAATCGTCGCGCGTCACCTGATAGATGTCGCTGATCCGCTCGGCCGCCTCGCCCTGCGACACCAGATTATAGCGGTCGTTCACCATCCACCCGAAGGCTTCGCCGTGGAGATCGCGATTGCTGCCCATCGGCACGCGCGTCATCGATTCGGCGCCGCCGGCGACGATCACGTCCGCGGCGCCGAACGCGATCGAGCCCGCGGCGATGTGCACCGCAGCTTCCGCGGAGCCGCATTTGCGGTCGACCGTCATGCCCGGGATGCTGCTCGGCCAGCCGGCGCCGAGCAAGGCGGTCCGGGCGATATTGGCGGACTGCTCGCCGATCTGGGTGACGCAGCCGAAGATGACGTCCTCGACATCGGCGGGGGCGATGCCGGAGCGCTCCACCAAAGCCTGGATCACATGGGCGCCGAGATGGTCGGCGCGCACCGAGGCGAGGCTGCCGCGGAAGCGCCCTATCGGAGTTCGCGCCGCGCCGACGATGAAGACTTCGCTCAAAGCGCGCTCGCCTTCAGGCCCGAACCGGGCACTTTCTGGCCGTCGGCATATTCATAGACGCCGGCGCCCGACTTGCGGCCGAGCCGGCCGGCCGCGACCATCTTGACGATCAGCGGGCAGGGGCGGAATTTCTCGCCCAGGCTCTGATGGAGGTAGCGGAGCACCGCGAGCCTGGTGTCCCAGCCGGTCACGTCGCCGAGCTCGAGCGGCCCGAGCGGGTGGTTGAAGCCGAGTCGGTGCGCCGTATCGATGTCCTCGGCGGTCGCAATGCCCTCCATCAGCATGTACATCGCCTCGTTGCCGAGCATCGCCGACATGCGGCTGGTGGTGAGGCCGGGGGCCTCGTTGACGGTGATCGAGGTCTTGCCGATCGCGTCCGAATAATCGCGCGCAGCCGCCAGCGTCTCGTCGGTGGTCTGGAGGCCGCGGACCAGCTCCACCAGCTTCATCTTGTGGACCGGGTTGAAGAAATGCATGCCGACGACGCGGCCGGGCCGCTCCGTGGCGCGCGCGATCTCGGTGACGCTCAACGCCGAGGTGTTGGTGCCGATGATCGCATCCTCGGCGAGCAGGGATTCGGCGGCTGTGATCACCGCCAGCTTGATCGGCATCTGCTCCGACACCGTCTCGACGAGCAGACGCGCGCCGGTCGCGGCCTCGGCCGCGTCCGTGGTCACGCTCAGCCGCGCCTTGGCGTCGGCGGCGGCGCCCGCGGCGAGCTTGCCAAGACGGACGCCGTCGTCGAGGATCTTGCCGATCGCCGCCTCGGCGCGCGTCAGCGCCTCGTTGTCGATGTCGGTCAGGGTCGTGGCAAAGCCGGCGCTGGCGAAAGCATGCGCGATTCCGGTCCCCATCAGGCCGGCGCCGGCCACGGTGACCTTGCCGCTCTTATCCGCTGCCATCGCTCCCCGATCCTTCAGGTTGCGCGGGTCTCGCCCGCATCCACCCTCGGACAACTCGTCCCTCCGGAGGGGCGTGTCAATTCTGTTTCTAGAATATTCGTCTTGCCGCAGAATTCTGCATCAACGAAAAAGGGCGCCCGGTTGTCCAGGGCGCCCCCTTCAGCCCGCGTCGAGCGCTGCTACAGGAAAATTGCCAGGTTCGGCATGCCGAGCACGGACTGATCGATGATCACCTCGCGCTCGACCAGCTCGAAGCGGTCGCCGAGATCGCGGATGCGGTCGCGCCGCTCCCCGCTCAGCACCGCCATCCGGGTCTGCTCGAAGCGACTACGGGTGAGCAGCATGTAATTGAGCACCCGATATTCGCCTTCGGTCCCGGTGAGCTCGACGCGGATATTGGTGATCAGCCGCCGGGTACGCGAGGGCGGATCCTCGGCGAAGGCGCTGTTGCCGCCCAGGCGCCGGGCGCGGGCGGCCATCATGCCGTAATCCTCGTCATAATGCATGACGCTGCGGTCGATCGACTGGTCGTGGTCGGCGAGCAACCGGGTGAGACGCTGGGGGACGGTGTAGCGAAGGTCCTTCGCCAGCCACGCGATCCATTCATTGTAGCGCAGCTCGTCGAGCATCGCCGCTTCGTCATAATAGGTTTCGAGGATGCGGTTGTAGAGCGGCGAGCCGATCGGCACCCGCCGGGGAGGCGGGGCGGGCTGGGTCTCGGTCGCGTCGTTCGCGGCGGTGGCCATGACGGGTAAATCCTCTTTATCGGGTGCGGTCGGCAACGAAGCGTCGCGGCCGGGCCGTGTCAGGCCGGAATGCTCATCAGCTCGCGCCAGTACATCCACCAGTTCCACTGGGTGTCGTCCTTGGTGAAGCCGTCATAGGCTTTGGCCGGCCCCCGCCAATTGGCCGGCGGCGGCAGCTTGTTGATCGCCTGGTACTTCATCGTCATCTTGCGGCCCTGGGTGCCGCGCGCGCTCGCCGTCATGTGCGGCCAGGTGTCCGAATCGTCCTGCTCGACCAGCCCGGACGTGCCGAGCATGAAGATCGTGTTCCTCAGCATCGTCTGCTTGTCTTCCTCCGACGTGCCCTTCTCGGCGAAGACCCAGTTGACGAATTCGAGCCTGTCCGGCCCGCGCGGGATATAGGTGTGCAGCGCCATCGAGCCGAGGATGCGGCCATCGGGCTGGGGCGCGTAGATGCAGGCGAGCAGCACGTTGGGGAAGATGCCGCCGACCTGCGGCGGGTTGGTCATCAGCTGCTCCATCTGCTCCGGGGTCAGATTCTTCCTGACCTCGTCGAGCATGTCGGGCGTGCAACCCGGCGCGGGGAGGATGTTCCACCGCTCCTCGACCGACATCGTGCCGCTGTCGAAATCCCTGGCGCGCGCGAACTTCTTCGACAGCGACTGGCAGCGCAGGGCATGGCCGTGATCGGAGCCGACCTCGACGCCGTACATGGTGCTGGTCAGCTCGCTGCCGCCATTGCCGAACATCTCGTCGAGCCAGCGGTGGAGGGTCAAGGTGTGGAAGCCGTCGGCGGCGGACTGCTCGCCCGCGGCCTTCCAATTGGCGTCGACCATGAAGCGCTGCGGCGGACCGAGCACCTCCCAGCCGCCGGCGGTGCGCTGGAAGATCATGTCGTAATACCATTTCATCTCGCCGAGGAACTCGTCGAAGGACGGGCCGTCCAAATTCCAGGTGGCGAAGATCAGGCCGGCATAGATGTGGACGCGCGCCTTGCGGAGGCCGAGCTCGCTCTTCGGCGTCAGCTCGCCATGCATCTTCTCCTCCGCGATCGGCGAGCCGATGAAGTCGCCGTTCGGCTTGAACGCCCAGCCGTGATAGACGCATTTGTGGATCTGGGTGTTGCCCCGGTCGGAGAGGCAGACGCGCATGCCCCGGTGCGCACAGACGTTGAGCGAGACGTGGATGTCGCCGGCCCGGTCCCGCGCTACGATCACCGAGTCGTTGCCCATGTCGCGCATCACGAAGTCGCCGGAATTCGGGATCTCGCTGGCATGGCCGAGCAGCAGCCAGGTCTTGCCGAACACGCGCTCCATTTCGAGCTCGTAAATCTCTGCGTCCGAGAGCACCCGTAGCTCGACCTCGCGCGTTTCGGTCCGGACCAGATCGGCGATGCGCGTCCCGTCGGAAAGCGTTGTGCTCGTGCGCGTCAGCATGGGGCATCCTCCAAAAAAGCCGCCTCGCTCAGCATGGCTGGCAATTTGTATACAGATATGCCATCTCTGTTCAGAAGATGCAACAGAAGCGGGGCGAAGACCCGGCGCGTATTTTCACCGGCAATGGCGGCCCGCCGCGGCACGAGAGAGGAAAGCTGAAAGCCCATGGACGGAAGTGGCGAATCGGCCGGAGCGATGCGGGCAGTGGCCGACCGCGGCGCATGCTGCGGCTATGGCGTCTGCTTCGAAATCTGTCCGGAGGTGTTCAAGCTCGACGAAGCGGGACTCGTCCATCTCGACGACGATATCGTGCCGCCCGAGCTGGTCGAGCGGGCCAAGGAGGCGGCCGATTCCTGCCCGCAGCTCGCGCTGCGCGTCGAGCCCCTCTAACCGGCATGGCTGACAAGACCGGCACCCGGCCGACGCGGACGGCGGAGGCGGCGCTCGCCGCCCTCAGCCTGCCGATGGCGATGCTGACCCTTCCCTTGGTCGTCAACGTCCCCGAATATTTCGGCAATGCCCTGGGCCTCAACCTGGCCGTGGTCGGCACGATCTTCATGGCGGTCCGCATCTTCGACATCGTCGTCGATCCCGCGCTCGGGCTGATGATGGATTCGACCGACACAAGATGGGGACGTTTCCGGCCCTGGCTGGTGGCGGGCGTGCCGGTATTCATCGCCGGCACGGCGATGCTGTTCATGGCGCGCGCCGGCGTGGGCTCCGCCTGGCTCGTCGCCGGCCTCGTCCTCGCTTATCTCGGATGGTCGATCCTCTCTCTGGCGCAGCTGTCGATGGCGGCCGGGCTGGTGCGCGATTATGCGGCGCGGGCGCGGATCTATGCCTGGATCCAGGCCGCCTTCCTCGGCGGCATCTGCGTCATCATGCTGCTGCCGCTGCTGATCCGCGCCCGCGACGCCGCCTCGGGCCTGAGCGCCATGGGCTGGCTGATCATCGCAACGGTGATTCCCGCGGTGCTGCTGGTGCTGGCGCTGGTCCCGGAACGGCTGGTTCCCTCGCAGCGCCACCGCCTCGGCCTTGCCGGCTATGCGAGGCTGATCGCCCGGCCGCCGGTCGCGCGGCTGGTCGCGGCCGATCTGCTGTTCGGGATCGGCTTCGGAATCGCCTCCGCGGTCCTCGTCTTCTTCTTCATCGCCGCAAAGGGTTTCGACCGCAGCGTGCTGGGCGTGCTGCTGATCGCGCAGATGGGCACCGGGCTGATCGCGGTCCCGCTGCTCGGCGCGCTCGCGGCCAGGATCGGCAAGCATGTCGTGCTCGGCCTGTGCGGCCTGGGCGCGACGGCGATCTGCCCGATGATGTTCCTGGTGCCGCAGCGTGGGCTGGTCCCGGCCGCGATCGTCATGGCCATCTGGGGCATCTTCTACGGCGGCGTCACCTTCGTACCGCGGGCGATGATGGCGGATGCCGGCGACGAGCTCCGCCTGGACGAGGGCGTCGACCGCACCGGCGTGCTCTATGCCTTGCTGATCAGCAGCTGGAAGCTGGGAGGGGCGCTGTCGGTCGGCATCGGCTTCATCGCGCTCGACCTGATCGGCTATGTGCCGAAGCTGGGGGCGGCGAACGCGCCGCACGCGCTGGTCGGCCTCCAGCTCCTGTTCGCCGGATCGCCCGCCCTGCTCGGGCTGCTCGGCGCCCTTTTGTGCTGGCGCTATCCGCTCAATGCCGCCCGTTGCGCCGAAATCCGGGCAGCGCTCGACGCGCGCGATGCCGCTTTGGCCCCTCCCTCGGACCCGGACGGCGCCATGCCGCGGCCGCTCCAGCCGGCTGCGGCGGAGTAGGATCATGGGCCGGCTCGAGGGCAAGGTGGCGTTGATCTCCGGCACCGGCGGCGGCCAGGGCCGCGCGGCCGCCTTGCGCTTCGCTGCCGAGGGCGCGATCGTCGTCGGCTGCGACATTTCCGCGGAGGGCCAGCGGGAGACGATGAAGCTGGTGCGCGAGGCCGGCGGCACGATGACCGGTCCCGAAGAGGGCGCTGACATCGCCGCCAGCGCCGGCGCGAATGCCTGGATCGCCGGGGCGGTCGCCGAACACGGCCGGATCGACATCCTCTACAACAATGCCTCGGCGTCGAAATTCGCGCCGGTCGAGCGCATGACCGACGAGGAATGGCATTTCACGATGCGCAACGAGATCGACATCGTCTTCTTCCCGACGCGTGCGGCATGGCCCCATCTCACCCGTCCGGGCGGAGTGATCATCAATGTCGGCTCGACCGCCGGCTGGGCCGGCTCGCCCGGCGCCGGGACGCTCGCGCACAATGCGACCAAGGGGGCGGTGATCGCGATGACGCGGCAGCTTGCCATCGAAGGCGCGCCGCACGGCATCCGCGCGGTGAGCCTCAGCCCCGGCTTCGTCCGCACCCCCGGCACCGCGCCCTTTCTCGAGCAGCCGGAGATTCGGGCCAAATTGGTCGCGCGGATCCCGCTCGGCCGCCCGGGCGAACCCGAGGAGATCGTCGCGGCGGCATTGTTCATGGCCTCGGACGAAGCATCGTTTCTGACCGGCGCGGACCTCGTGGTCGACGGCGGATCGCTGGCAATCTGAGCGAATAAGGAAGAGGATCCAAGGATGGACATTGTCGGCATCGGCTATCTGGGCTTCGAGAGCGCGAAGCTGTCCGAATGGCGCGATTACGGTCCGGACGTGATGGCGTTTTCACCGGTGACGCCGCCCGAGGGCGATCCCGACTCGCTCTATTTCAAGATGGACGAGCGCCGCTACCGGCTTGCCTTCCATCCGGGCGAGATCGACCGCCTTTCCTATGTCGGATGGGAAGCGCGCGGGCGGCTGGAATATCTCGACGCGATCGCCAAGTTCGAGGCGGCGGGAGTCGCCGTCGAGCGCGGCGACGCCGCTCTGGCGGCGAAGCGCGGAGTACGCGAGCTGATCCGCTTCAAGGACCCGGTCGGCTTCCAGCACGAGCTCTTCTACGGCCAGAAATACGAGCCGGGCTCCTATATCCCGCCGCGCGCCCATGGCGGCTTCAACACGGCCGAGCGCGGCATGTGTCACATGGTCGTGATCACCCCCGAATATACCGACGAGCTCGAGCATTTCCTGACCAAGGTGATGGGCTTCGCCTGGTACGGCTCCGGCGCGGGCAAGGGACGGACCGGCTTCTTCCGGGCCAAGCTCAACGACAAGACCAGCCACGACATCGCCTACGGCCACGGCCCCGGCCTGCGCGGCATCCAGCATATCGGCATCTTCATGAGCTCGATCCAGGACGTCGGCCAGACCTACGACATCGTCCAGAAGCGCCAGCTGCCGATGATGTTCACTCTGGGCCAGCACATCCAGGACCCGCATCTCTCCTTCTATCATTTCACCCCGTCGGGCTTCGCGATCGAATCGATCTACGAGGTGACGCCGTGGCATCATGAGAAGTTCGAGGCGAATCCGGAGAAATTGAGCAGCTGGGGGCACCAGCTGGTCGGTCCCGTGCTCGGGCCCAGCGTCAGGAAGATCGAAGAGCTGGGCGAGGTCGGCTGAAATGCATATCGCGCGGGTCGACGGTCTCGCCGACGGGCCGAGCTGGGCGCTGGTCGATATCGCGGCCGGGACGGTATGCCGTATCCGGGCGCCCTTCGAGCTCTGGGCGCCTGCAGTGGCGACCGAGGGCGCGGCGGTGCTGGACGCGGAGGCGGAGGCGGTGCCCTTGTCCAAAGTCCGCCTGCGCGCGCCCCGGCATCCGGGCAGCCGCGTCTTCGGCGTCGGCATGAACTATCTGGAGCATCTGATCCGGCTCGGCCGCAAGGAGGCACCGCCGCACACCATCGCCTACATCAAGCCCGATTCGGCGATCGTCGATCCGGGCGGCGAGATCGTCTATCCGGCAGTGACCGCGACCCTCGATTTCGAGATCGAGCTGGTGGCCGTGGTGGCGCGGCCGCTCGACGACGAGCCGCAGGCCAGCGCCTGCCTGCTCGGCTACACGATCGGCAACGACGTCAGCGCGCGCGATGCCGGCAAGCAGCTCGGCTCGCTCGATCTGTTCACCCAGAAGGCGCTCGATTCGACGGCGCCGCTGGGGCCATGGATCGCCACGCTCGACATGTTCGGCGGCCCCGGCCAGCCGGAGGTCGATGTCGAGATGCGGGTCAATGGCGAGGTCCGCCAGAGCGACAACAGCCGCAACATGATCTTCCCGATGGACGAGCTGCTCAACTTCGTCGACGCGCGGGTGCGGCTGCGGCCGGGCGACATGGTGTTCACCGGCTCGACCTGCGGTGTCGGCCTGGAGGACGGCCGCTTCCTGAAGCCGGGCGACCGGCTGGAAGCGACGATCGAGCGGATCGGCACGCTCGAGCACAGGATCGGCGCGAAAAGAATGCTGAGCGCCCATCGCGCAGCCGGGCGGCTGGGGCTGCCGTCCGCCGCCTGAAGCGGCCGGGCGTCAGGCGATTCCGGAGCGGTCGGTCGCGTCCTGCCCGGCCAGGCTGCGCTCGTGGCGCGCCTTCATCGCCTCGCCGAACTCGCGCTTGAGCTTGGGATAATAAGTGATCTGGCCGCCCAGGCCGCCCGACACGTTGATCTCGACGCCGCTGATGAAGCCGGCCAGGTCGCTGGCCAGGAACAGAGCGACGCCGGCGACGTCCTCCGGCGTGCCGAAGCGGCCGAGCGGCACCACCTTCAGCACCATCTCGTCGAACTCCTCGCGGCTGACGCCCGGCGGCATCTCGCGATAATGGCGGTCCCACTGGCCGGTGTTGATCCAGCCCATGTTGAGCGAGTTGACCAGGATATTGTCGGGGGCCAGCGCCTGGCCGAGCAGCTTCGAGAGCGCGATGCACGAGGCCCGGTTGATCACCGACGGGATGCCGTCCGGGGTCGGGATCGATCCGGCGACGGCGTTGATGTCGATGATCCGCCCCCAGCGCTGCTTGCGCATATGCGGCACCACCGCCTGGGCCATGCGGAAATGGCCCATTTGAAGGATGTTGGCATGGGCGAGCAGCTGCTCGGCGGTGAGGTTGTCGAGCGTGCCGCTCTGGCCCTGGCCCGCATTGTTGACCAGCACGTCGACGCCGCCCCATTTGTCGGCGACCTCGGCGACGAACTCCTTGACCGAATCGTCGTCGGCGACGTCGAGGCGGCGAACGATCAGGTCGCCGGCCAGCGGCCGCAGCTCGTCGGCGACGGCCTCGATCGCCGCTTCGGTGCGGGCGCCGATCGCGAGCCGGCAGCCTTCTTTGGCGAAGGCGGTGGCGATTCCGCGGCCGATGCCGCGCGACGCGCCGGTGACGATGACGCGCTTGTCGCTCAGGTCGATGATCATGGCAAACCTCCTGTCATGTCTCTAGCCCGGCTGGAGCGCCGGCTGCATCCGCTCGAGGAAGCGGTAGGGGAAGATCTTCGGCAGCGCCGAGACTCGGTCCAGCCGCTCCAGCAAAGCGGGAGGAATGGTGAAATCGAGCGCGCCGAGCGTCTCGTCGAGCTGGTCGGGCCGGGTCGCGCCGAGGATCACCGAGCCGAGGGCCGGGCGGCTCGCCACCCAATTGACCGCGACCTGCGCCATCGGCCGGCCGAGCTCGGCCGCGACTTTCTCCAGCTCGGCGACGATCGCCCTGTTGCGGTCGGTCAGCCGGTCGAACCGGCCCGATTCCACCACCGCCTTGATGCGGCCCTCGCCAAGCGCGCCCGGGCGGTACTTGCCGGAGAGCAGGCCGTTGCAGAGCGGCGCCCAGGCGAGGATGCCCATGCCGAGCTCGCCGCAGAGCGTCGGGAATTCCAGCTCGAGGCCGCGTTCGATCAGCGAATATTCGAGCTGCACGGCGCAGACCGGCGCATAGCCGCGCCATTCCGCCAGCGTCTGCGCCCGCGCCGCATACCAGCCGGTGACGTCGGACAAAGCGACATGGCGGACCTTGCCCGCCCGCACCGCGTCGTCGAGGCCGCGCATCACCTCCTCGGCGGGGGTCACGCCGTCCCACAAGTGCAGGATGTAGAGGTCGAGATAGTCGGTGCCGAGCCGGCGCAGGCTCGCGTCGAGCGAGGCCATCATCGTCTTGCGGCCGTTGCCGACCTGGTTCGGCCCCTTGGCGCCGCTGCCCAGGCTGAACTTGCTCGCCAGCACCATGCGGTCGCGCGCGCCGCGCTCGGCGAGCATCGCGCCCAGCATCGTCTCGCTCTCGCCGCCGGCATAATGGTCCGCGGTGTCGATCAAATTGCCGCCCCAGTCGAGATAGCGGTCGAGGATCGCCGCCGCCTGCTTCGCGTCGCATCCCCAGGGCTGCTGGCCGAACGTCATCGTGCCGAGCGCCAGCCTCGAGACACGCAGGCCGGAGCGGCCCAGCAGGTGATAAAGCGACAGTCCGGTAGTGCCGCTGTCGGGGGTGGATGCCACGTTCCTCTCCTTGTCCCGCGACTCTAGCGGACCCGCCAATCGTTTCAAGGATACAATGCTATTCTGATGTTCGAACGGAAACGTCGTTGACATCGCGCCTGCCCTTGCATCTAACCGAGGCAGGACAGGGCGGCGAAGCCCGCGAAGGAGAGGGCGATGGACGGCAGGCTGGCGGGAAAGATCGCGATCGTCACCGGCGCCGGCCAGGGGCTGGGCCGCGAGACGGCGCGGACGCTTGCCCGGCACGGCGCCAGGGTCGCGATCGCCGAGCTGGTCGAGCAGCGCGCGGAGGATGCGGCGCGGGAGATACGGGAGGCCGGGGGCGAAGCGATCGGCGTCGCCTGCGACGTCTCCGACGAGGCGCAGGTCGCGGCGATGGCCGCGCGCGTCGCCGAGGCCTTCGGCGGCATCGACATCCTGCACAACAATGCCGCCATCCTCACCCCCGAGCATCGCGCCGGCGACCGCGACGTGTGCAACGTCGATTTCGCGACCTGGCAGCGGACGATGGCGGTCAATGCCGGCGGCGCGCTGCTGTGCAGCAAGCACGTCATCCCGCACATGCTGGCGCGCGGCGGCGGGTCGCTCATCCATTCGAGCTCGGGTTTCGGCGCCCAGGGCGACCTTACCCTCACCGCCTACGGCATGTCCAAGGCGGCGATCGCGCTGATGAGCAAGTCGATCGCCGCCCAATATGGCAAGCAGGGCATAAGGTCGAACACCATCCAGATCGGCCTGGTGCTCGGCGAGAATGCGCTGCATTCGGTCCAGGGCGAGCTGCGGCAGATCATCCTCGACGCCCATCTGACGCCCGAGCTCGGCCATCCGCGCAACGTCGCCGACGTCGTCGCCTTCCTGGCGTCGGACGAAGCGGCATTCATCACCGGCGCGACCATTCCGGTCGACGGCGGCTTTTCGAGCCACGTCCCGACCGTCGCGCCGATCCGCGACTATTTCGCGCGGCGCGGCGGCAACACCTTCTAGGAGAATGCGGTGATGCTGGAGGGCAAGAGGGCGGTCGTCACCGGCGCATCGGCCGGCATCGGTGAGGCGGTGGCGCGCGACCTGGCGGCGCGGGGCGCGCGGGTCCTGCTCGTCGCGCGGCGGGCCGAGCGGCTGGAGCAGCTGGCGCGCGAGATCGGCCCCGCTGCCGCCACCCTCGCGATCGACGTCGGCCGGCCCGATTCGGCGCAGCTCATGCTGGACGCGGCGCGGGAGCATTTCGGCGGCGCCGACATCCTCGTCAACAATGCGGGCATGTTCCGGGTCGGGCCGCTCGACAGCTTCGATCTCGACGGGCTCGGGCCGATGATCGCCCTCAATTACGAGGCCGCGGTGCGGGCATCCTATGTCTTCGCACGGGCGATGAAGGCGCAGGGCTCGGGCGCGATCGTCAACGTCTCTAGCATCGGCGCCAATCTCACCGCGCCGGGCAGCGGCGTCTATGGCGGGCTGAAGCGCGCGCTCGAGATCTTCAGCGACACGCTCCGCATCGAGCTGGCGGGCACCGGCGTGCGCGTCGGTATCGTCGCCCCGGGCAGCACCGCCACCGAGATTTTCGACCATCTTCCCGCCGACCGGCGGGCCCGCGCGACCGACGGGCTGACGCCGCTGGCGCCGGCCGACGTCGCCGCCGCGATCCGTTTCCTGCTCGAGCAGCCCGATCACGCCAACATCCCGCATTTGCGCATCTATTCGAGCGGGCAGCAGCATTAGGGCCGGCGATGTGACGGAGACCAGCCGAATAGTCGTGATCGGTGCCGGCCATGGCGGCGGCAATGTCGTCGCGGCGTTGCGCCTGGCCGGTCATGAAGGCGAGATCGTCCTCGTCGGCGACGAAGCAACCGTGCCCTATCATCGCCCGCCGCTCTCCAAATCCTATCTCCAGGGCAAGGCCGCGGCCGAGACGCTCAAGCTGCGGCCCGAAAGCTGGTACGAGGCGCAGAAGGTCGAGCTTCGGCTCGGGCGCAGCGCCGTTTCGGTCGACCCGGCGGCGCGGACGGTGACGCTCGACGACGGCAGCCTTCTTGCCTGGGACCGGCTCGTCCTCGCCACCGGCTCACGGGCGCGGCGGCTGGCTATTCCCGGCGCGGAGCTGGACGGCGTCCTGCATCTGCGCGGCCTCGACGATTCCGATCGGCTTCGCGAGGCCACCGGCCCGGGCAAGCGGCTGGCGATCGTCGGCGGCGGCTATATCGGGCTCGAAGTCGCCGCATCGGCGATCGCGGTCGGAACCGGGGTGGTTTTGCTCGAACGCGAAAGCCGCATCCTCGCCCGCGTCGCCTGTGAGCCGCTCGCCGCCTTCTTCGACCGCTACCATCGCGGCAAAGGGCTCGAGATCCGCACCGGTGTGGCGGTGGAGGCCTTCGAAGGTCGGGACGGCCGCGTGGCGGGCATCCGGCTGGGCGGCGGCGAAATCCTCGCCTGCGACGCGGTGCTGGTCGGCGTCGGTGCGGCTCTGTGCGACGCGCTCGCCCGCGATGCCGGCCTGGCCTGCGAGGCCGGCGGCGTCGTCGTCGACGAGAATGGCCGCACCTCGGCCGAGGGTATCTATGCGGTTGGCGACATGACCTGGCGGCCGATGCCCCTCTATGGCGGCCGCATGTTCCGGCTGGAGAGCGTGCCGAACGCGGTCGAGCAGGGCCGGCGGGTCGCCGCGGATATCCTCGGCAAGCCGGCGCCGGCGCATGAAGTGCCCTGGTTCTGGTCGGATCAATACGACCTCAAGCTGCAGATCGTCGGCCTGCCCTTCGATTCCCATCGGCTGGTGGTGCGCGGCTCGATCGACGACGCCAAATTCGCGATCTTCCACCTCGCCGAGTCGGGCCGGGTGCTGGCGGTCGAGGCGGTCAACATGGCCCAGGAATTCCTCGCCGGACGAACCCTGGTGAGCGAGGGGAGAGCGGTGGATGCCGATCTGCTCGCCGACACCGGGGTGCCGATCAAGGAGATCGTCCAGCGGCGCTAATCGCCGGTTCGCGCTTCCACATAGGCCGGGCGGGCCGCGCCGAGGCCGCTCCACACCAGGCCGATGCCGAGCAAGGCGAACAGGCCGCCGACGGCGGCGAAGCTGCCGGTCCAGGCCCGAAGCAGGCCGATCGCCATCGGCGCCAGCGCCGCGGGAATATAGCCGATGGTCTGGGCCATGCTCGACAGATGCGCCGCCACGTCCGCGTCGCGCGAGCGCAGCACGACCATGGTCAGCGCCAGCGCGAACAATCCGCCCTGCGCGAGGCCCTGCAGCAAAGCCCAGAAGACGAGGCTCGCCACCGGCGCGAACAGCAGGCCGAGCATGCCGGCCGTGCCGCCGGCGACGAGCAGCATCGCCAGCGGCCGCTGGTCGCGGGCGCGCACCGCCAGCGCCGGTGTGGCGAGGCAGGTGACGAGCTGGACGAGGATCAGGACCGAGAGCACCAGCCCGGCCGCGACCGCGCCGAGGCCGCGCTCGCGCAGGATCGGCGCCAGCCAGGTCAAGGCCGAAAAGGCCAAAGCCGATTGCAATCCCATGAACATCGCCACCTGCCAGGCGAGCCGGTCCCGCCACAGACCCCGGATGCGGCGGACGGGCTCGCCCGCGTCGCCCGTCCGCCCGCGCAGCGACTGCGGCGCCCACAGGAGCAAGGCGAGGAGCGTCGGCGCCGCCCACATGGCGAGGCCGAGCCGCCAGCTGCCGCCCAGGGCCCGCTCGACCGGCACCGTCACCGCCGCCGCCAAGGCCGCGCCGCCGGAGATCCCCATCACGTAGAGGCCCGTGATGAGCGAAGTCTGATCCTCGAAGTCGCGCTTGACCAGGCTCGGCAGCAGCACGTTCGCGGTCGCGATGGCGGCGCCGGCGAGGATCGAGAAGGCGAACAAGGCCCAGACCGGGCCGGCGGCGCGCAGAGCCGTGCCGGCCGCGATCAGCGCCAGCGCCGCCGCCAGGGTCCGCTCGATCCCGAAGCGCCCGGCCAGCTTCGGCGCCAACGGCGCGCAGAGGCCGAGGCAGAGCACCGGCAGCGTCGTCAGCAGGCTGGTCCAGCCGGCGGAGAGGTGGGTCGCCCGCACCACCTCCGGCAGGCGCACCGACAGGCTGGCGAAGATCAGCCGCAGGGAGAAGGCGATGCCGACGATCCCCGCGCCGAGCAGCAGCCGGGAGCGGCGCCGCGGCTTTGATTGCGTCATCCTCCGCCTTTCCGGAAATCGCTCGCGACGTCGATCGCGCTTGCTCTCT
This sequence comes from Sphingomonadales bacterium, assembly GCA_034668705.1. GTDB lineage: Bacteria > Pseudomonadota > Alphaproteobacteria > Sphingomonadales > Sphingomonadaceae > Allosphingosinicella. Next base: position 28,454 of record JAXDOV010000038.1, on the reverse strand, counting down.
GCTATTCGAATATGAGAATAAGGTTCTCACAACAAGATGCCGCGACTCCGGCGGCAGGAGAGGAACGACATGCTGATCGACGTCCACGCCCATCTGCTGACCGCCGGCATGTTCAACCGCCACGAATTCTGGGGTCCGTTCATGAAGGTGAAGGGGCTGACCGTCGGCCATTTCTCGCTCGGGACGAAGCAGCCCGCCAAGGCTGCCAGTGACGCCGAGGCGGAGGCCAATCTGCTCGCGCGGATGACGCACGAGGCGCGGCTCAAGCTGATGGACCAGCGCGGGGTCGACAAGCTGGTCGTCTCCACGCCGTCCCACGCCTTCATGTACTGGGCCGGCGATTTCGGCACCGAATATGCCCGCATCTGCAACGACGAGATCTCCGCTTTCTGCAGGGCGATGCCGGACAGGTTCGATTTCTGGGCCCACGCCAATCTCGCGGACCCGGAAGGCGCGGTGAAGGAGATCGATCGCGCGGTCCGTCAGCTCGGCGCCAAAGGCCTGTGCGTCGGCGGCACCAATTTCGACGGCATCCAGACCTATGACGAGCGCCTGTTTCCGGTCTGGGAGAAACTGGTCGAGCTCGACGTGCCGATCATGGTCCATGGCTTCAACCAGTCGATCTACTGGGGCGAGCGGCACAGCGACGACAAGTTCGAGACGACCTCGATCCTCGGCGACTGCTACGACGAGACCCTGTTCTTCTGGTATCTGATCTGCGGCGGCGCGCTCGATCTCTTCCCCGGCCTGAAGACCTATATCACCCATGCCGGCGGCATGGCCGTGTTCCAGCTCGGCCGGCTCAACGAGCTCAACGCCAACATGGCGCCGGACGCGCGCAACAAGCGGTCGGTGATGGATTATATGCCCAATTTCTATTTCGACCTCGACGTCCACCATCCGGCCTTGCGGCGCGGCGTGGCCGAAGTGGTGGGGGCGGACCGGCTGCTCTACGGCACCAATTTCGGCGGCGCCTATGACCATGGCGACCTCACCGCCGGCATCGGCCTGTCCGATGGGGATCGGGAGAAGATCCGCAACGGCAATGCGATCGAGTTGCTCAAGCTCCGGATTCCCAGCAACGAAGCAGCGGCGGCCTGAAGCGCCGGCAAGGAGAGAGACGATGGCCAGTCAGGCGGATGACGACGCGCAGACGCGCGAGATGCAGAAGGGCTTCCAGTCGGTCAGCGACAATTTCGGCGGAACGCTGGAGGATCCGCTCCCTTTCTATCGCCGCAAGATGGCCGAAGGCCCGGTGATGAAGGGCGACATATTGGAGGAATTGGGCGTGCCGCCGATCTTCGGCAATGCGCGCGGCCGAGCGGTCTTCACCCTGTTCCGCCACGCCGATATCGGCGCGGTGCTGCGCGACCAGGACACCTATACCAGCGGCCTGATCGGCGAGGGCCTGGGCAGCTTCATGGGCACGTTCATGCTGACCGCGATGGACGGCACCTATCACCGGCGGATGCGCTCCCTGCTCCAGCCCTGCTTCATGCCGTCGGTGCTGAAGGAATGGCGCGAATCGCTGATCGATCCCGTGCTCCGCACCGAATTCGTCGGGCCGCTGGTGCCGAAGGGCAAGGCCGATCTGATCGCCGATATGGGCCTCGGCTTCCCGGTGCGGGTGATCTACGCGATCCTCGGCTTCCCGGACGATCCGGAGGTCATGGAGGTCTTCGCCACCATGGCGCTCAAGATCCTCTCCGGCCCGAAGCGCGATCCGGAAGCGGCGAAGCAGGCGCGGATCGAAGCGCTGGAGGCGTCGCAGGCGCTGCACGACCATGTGCTGCCCCTGGTCGAGCGGCGCCGCGCCGAAGGCAGCATCGGCAACGATCTGATCGGCCGGCTGCTGCGCACCGAATATGAAGGCGAGAAGCTGACCGACGAGCAGGTCACGGATTTCGTCCGCATGCTGCTCCCCGCCGCCGCCGAGACGACCACGCGCACCTTCGGCAGCCTGATGATCCTGCTGCTCGAGCGGCCGGCGCTGCTCGAGCGGGTGCGCAACGACCGCAAGCTGATCGCCAGGGCGATCGACGAGGCGGTTCGCTACGAGCCCGTCGCCACCTTCAAGGCGCGCGAGACGGCCCGCGACGTCGAGATCGCCGGCACCCGGATCCCGCAGGGGTCGATCGTGTCGATGGTGATCCAGACCGCCAATCGTGATCCGGACGTGTTCGTCAATCCGGACGAATTCGATATCGACCGGCCGAACAAGCCCCATTTCGGCTTCGGCTACGGCGTCCACATGTGCATCGGGCTGTTCGTCGCCAAGGCCGAGATCGAAGCGGCGGTGAATGCCGTTTTCGACATGATGCCCAACATCCGGCTCGATCCCGACCGCCCGTCGCCGCGGATCAAGGGCGTGGGCCTGCGCGGGCCCGAAGCCGTCCACGTCGTCTGGGACGTTCCGTGAGCGGGGCGATCGGCACCGGCCTGAAAGGTCAGATCAGCCCTTCATAGCCGCCGCCGTCGATCTGCAGATTCTGGCCGGTGATGTAGCCGGCCTGCGCCGAGCAGAGGAAGGCGCAGGCTTCGCCCAGTTCCTCCGGCGTTCCGAAGCGCCCCGCCGGCACCGGCTTCAGCATTTCCGCCCGCGCTTCCGCCTCCGGCAGGTTGCGATGCCTGGCGACGCGGTCGATCATCCCGCGCAGCCGGTCGGTCTCGATCCGCTCGGGCAGCAGATTGTTGATCGTCACATTGTCCTTCGCCGTCTCCCGCGACAGCGCCTTGGCGAAGGCGGTCAGCCCGGCGCGCGACGCGGTGGAGAGCCCCATCGGCAATTGCGGCGACTTCACCATCGCCGAGGTGATGTTGACGATCCGTCCGAAGCGCCGCGCCCGCATCCCCGGCACCAGCGCGCGGATCAGCATGATCGCGGAGATCATGTTCGCTTCCAGCGCGGCATGCCACGCCGCCTCGTCCCAGTCCGCGAGCCGTCCCGGCGCGGGGCCGCCATTGTTGGTGACGAGGATGTCGGCATTGGGCGCGGCGGCAATCAGTGCGGCGCGCCCGGCCGCAATCGAGATGTCCGCGCGGACGACGATCACCGAACCGCCCGCCGCGGCGATCGCGGCGCGCGCCGCTTCCAGAGCCGAGGCGTCGCGGCCGTTGAGGATGATCCTGCAGCCCTCGCGCGCCAGCGCCGAGGCGCAGGCGAAGCCCAGCCCGCGCGACGAGGCGCAGACGAGGGCGGTGCGTCCGGTGATCCCGAGATCCAAGCGATGCTCCCTTAAGGCATGGAGGTGCCGCCGTTCACCCGCAGCACCTGGCCGGTGACGAAGCGCGCGGCGTCCGACGACAGATAGAGGATGGCGAAGGCGATGTCTTCGGGCGCGCCGACCCGGCCGAGCGGGGAGCGGGCGGCGTTGCGGGCGATCAGGGCCTCGGCATCGGCTCCGTCCGGATTCGTCATCCCGGTCAGGGTGAAGCCCGGCGCCACCGCATTCACGCGGATATTGTGCGGCCCCAGCTCCTTGGCGAAGGTCCGCGTCATCATGTTCACGCCGGCCTTCGACATGGCGTAGAGGGAGAAGCCTTCGATCGGCTCGTCCGCCGCATTGGACGAGACGTTGACGATGGCGCCCTCGCGGCGCGGGATCATCCGCCGGGCGGCCGCCTGGCTGCCCCAGAAGGTTCCGGCCAGGTTGACGTCCAGCACCCGCCGGTAGAGCGCGACGCCGACCTCCACCGCCGGCGCTTTGGCGACGATCCCGGCGACGTTGCACCAGGCGCGAATCGGCCCCGCCTGCTCGGCCGCCTCGGCAAGGGCCTCGATCGCGTCGGGATCGGCGCAGTCGGTGCGCACGGAATGCGCCGTGCCGCCGCCGGCCCGGATCGCTTCCGCGGTTGCCGCCATGCCCTCCATGTCGATGTCGGCGAGCACGAGGACGGCCCCCGCGCGCGCGAAGATGAGCGCGGCCGACCGCCCGATTCCGGAGGCGGCGCCCGTCACCACCACGACCTTCCCGGCCCATTCGAACAGAGCGAGATCGGCCTCGGTTCCGAGCGCGGCGGGGAGCTCCTGATTGGTCATCCATCTTCCCTAACAGAATTGTATTCTGGAGTGCGAATGCCTATCGATCCGCGGCACAGCGAAGGAGCCTCGGCATCGTGAACGACAAGGTGGTGGCGGTGACCGGCGGCTTCGGCGCCCTCGGCCGGGCGGTGGTGAAGGCGCTGGGCGAGAGCGGCGTCCGCGCGGTCGCGATCGATATCGCGGAGTCGGGCCCGAATGACGGCGCGGCGCTGGAGATAGGCGGGGTCGACGGCGCCGATCCGGCGGCGGCCGAGGCGGCGATGGCGCGCATCCTGGAGAAATTCGGCAGGCTCGACGGCCTCGTCAACATCGCCGGGGGATTCCGCTGGGAGACCTTGCGCGATGGCGACGTCGCGACCTGGGACTCGCTCTACCGCATCAACGTCCGCACCGCGGTCGCGATGAGCAAGGCGGCGGCGCCGCATCTGCCCCGGCCGGGCGGGGCTATCGTCAATGTCGGCGCCGCGGCGACCTCGAAGGCCGGGGCCGGCATGGGCGCCTATACCGCGGCGAAATCGGGCGTCGCCCGGCTGACCGAGGCGCTTGCCGAGGAGCTGAAGGACGACGGCATCAGGGTCAACGCCGTCCTGCCCAGCATCATCGACACCCAGGCCAACCGCACCGACATGCCCGAGGCCGAATTCGACCGCTGGGTGCGTCCGGAGGCCTTGGCGAAGGTCGTCGCCTTCCTTCTCTCCGACGATGCCGCCGCCGTCACCGGCGCTTTGATCCCGGTGACCGGGCGGGTGTGATCGTCTGCCGATTGCGATCGGCCAGGATCGAACCAGCCAGGGCGGCCCGCCGAACTCGGGCATCGCAACCGATCCACCGCATCGTTCGGGTCCGCGCGACCGCCTCAGCCCATCCCGGGCGCCGCGTCGACCTGCTGGAGGAACGACAGGAAGTCCATCAGCGCCCAGCCTTCGGCGATGCGGCCGTTCTCGAACCGATAGATGTCGGTAGCGGGGAAGGTCACGCGCCTGCCGGTCGGCGGGACGCCCTGGAAATTGCCGCTGTGGGTGCCGGTGAGGGTGAAGCGCGCGACCACCTTGTCGCCCTCGCCGACCAGATGATCGATCCGCACCGACAGGTCGCTGATCCCGCCCGCTTTGGCGAACAAGGCGCGCTTGAAATTGTCCAGACCCGGCGCGAGGCCGGGATAGAAAGCCTCGTTATGATGGACGTAATCGGGTGAATAGAGATCCTCGAGCGGCACCGCCCCGGTATGGAACTCGGTGAGGAATTTGAGGGCGACGGCCTTATTGGCTTCCACCTGGTCGTTCATGTCCTGGCTCCGGGTCAGGCGCGGATGCGGCCGGTGATCTTGGCGTGGGGCCCGGCCTTCTGCGCCTCCCAGGCCTCGGCGATCCGGGGCAGATCGAAATCGAGATGGTCGACTTCCAGTCCGTGCCGGCGGGACATGTCCAGCAGGCGGCGCCAGATCTGCTCGCGGTCGGCAGGGGGGCGCTGGCCGGTGCCGACGGTGGTGAGCGTGCGGAACAGCAAGTCGCCGGCACTGATGTTGATCGCGGCGCCGGCGCCGGTGCCGACGGTGACGATTCGCGCGCCCCAGCGCGTGGCTTTCAGCGCCGCCACCATCGGCGCGCCGCAGACGAGGTCGAGGACGACGTCATAGCCCTCGCCGGCTTCGCCCTTCAGCGCGGCCAAATCGTCTTCGGTCCCCAACGCCACAGTCGCGTCGGCGATGCCGCGCTCGCGCAGCCGGGCGAGCGCCGCCGGGCTGCGCGACGCGCCGACCACCCGGCCGGCGCCGAGGATGCGGGCGAGCTGGAGCGCGAGCTGACCCAGCGTCCCGGTGGCGCCGAGGATCAGGACGTTCTCGCCGGGCTGGATCGCCGCTGCCTCGAGCGGGACCAAAGCGCCGGTGCCGGCGATCGCCATGGTGATCGCCGTTTTGTCGTCGAAATCGTCCGGGACGTCCCAGACTTCGGCGGCCGGGACGATGGTCCGCTCCGCCCATCCGCCCCATGGCGCCACCGACCGCTCGCCGAAATAGACGCGCCGCCCGTCCTCGGCGCGGCCGACGCCCTCGCCGCGCAGCACGCAGGGATATTGGACCGCGAGCCGATAGGCGCCGAGCACGTCCCAGCCGCCCAGGCCGGCAGTGTCGACGTCGATGAGGACGCAGCCTTCGCGCGGCTCCGGCTCGGCAAAATCGCCATAGGCCGGAGCCATGCCCTGGCCGGATATGATTGCTGCCTTCAATGCACGTCTCCCGGGCTGGCCCGTCGCAGGAGATATTCGAAGCGGATGCCTTGATCAATCTGAATCAGAAATGACATTCTCGGTGCTGAATGCCATAAGCTTCACCGGAAGGCGGCTGCCACGATTCCTTGCGAGACCACTATGTCGAACCGAACACCTCTGCACCTGCACATTCCCGAACCGCCGACGCGGCCAGGCGATCCGCCGGATCTGTCGCACATCGAGGTCGTCGACGCCGGTGTCACCAGGCGCCCTGATACTGCCGTGCGCGAGGCGGAGATGCGCGACCTTCCCTATGGCCTCATCCGGGTGCTCGACCATGACGGGCGGGCCACCGATACGTGGAACCCGCGCCTGTCGCCGGACACTTTGTTGCGCGGGCTTCGCGCGATGCTTTTGACCCGCGCTTTCGACGACCGGATGTTCAGGTCTCATCGGCAGGGCAAGACCAGCTTCTACATGAAGTCGACGGGGGAGGAGGCGATCGCGGTTGCCCAGTCGATGATGCTCGGCAGCGACGACATGTGCTTTCCGACCTATCGCGCGATGGGCTGGCTGATGGCGCGCGGCTACCCCCTCATCGACATGGTCAACCAGATCTTCTCGAACGCCGAGGACCCTCTGAAGGGACGCCAGCTTCCGATCCTTTTCTCGGCTCGCGCCTACGGCTTCTACAGCCTTTCCGGCAACGTCGGCAGCCGTTTCGGCCATGCCGTCGGTTGGGCCATGGCCTCGGCGTACAAGGGCGACGACAAGGTGGCCATCGCGTATATCGGCGACGGCACGACGGCCGAGGGCGATTTCCACGAGGCCTTGACCTTTGCCAGCGTCTATCGCGCGCCGGCGATCTTGTGCGTCACCAACAACCAATGGGCGATTTCGAGCTTCTCCGGCATCGCCGGAGCGGAAGCGACCACATTCGCGGCAAAGGCGATCGCCTACGGACTTCCGGGGCTGCGGGTGGACGGCAACGACTTTCTGGCGGTGTGGGCTGCGACGGAGTGGGCGGCCGAGCGCGCACGCAACAATCTCGGAACGACGCTGATCGAGCTGTTCACCTACCGGGTGGCCGGCCACTCCACCAGCGACGATCCTACTCGATACCGCCCCGCCGAAGAGCCGGCCCATTGGCCGCTCGGGGATCCCGTGGAGCGGCTGAAGCAGCATCTGATCCTGCTCGGCGAATGGGATGAGACGCGCCACGCCGCTTTGATCGCAGAGGTGGAAGCGGACGTGCGCGAGGCCGTGAAAGCCGGCGAGGCGATCGGTACTTTGGGCAAGTCGAAGCCGAACCTCGCCGAGATGTTCGAGGGCGTGTTCAAGGAACCCGATTGGCGCGTGATCGAGCAGCGCCGCGAGCTGGGGATCTGAGGCGATGCCCGCAATGAACATGATCCAGGCCCTCAATAGCGCCCTCGACACGATGCTGGCGCGCGACCCCGACGTGCTGATCTTCGGCCAGGATGTCGGCTATTTCGGCGGTGTGTTCCGGGTGACCGAGGGTCTTCAGAAGAAGCATGGCCTCAGGCGCTGCTTCGATACGCCAATCTCCGAAGGGGGCATCATCGCGACGGCGATCGGCATGGGCGCGAACGGGTTGCGGCCTGTCGCCGAGATCCAGTTCGCCGACTATATCCTGCCCGCCTACGACCAGCTGGTCAGCGAGGCCGCACGGCTGCGCTATCGCTCTGCGGGCGAGTTCTGGGCGCCGATCACGGTGCGCTCGCCTTATGGCGGCGGCATTTTCGGCGGCCAGACCCATAGCCAGAGCCCGGAGGCGATCTTCGCCCATATCACGGGCCTGAAGACGGTCATTCCCTCCAATCCGTACGACGCCAAGGGGCTGCTGATCGCCGCGATCGAGGATGACGATCCGGTGATCTTCCTCGAGCCGAAGCGCCTCTACAACGGCCCCTTCGACGGCCGTCACGATCAGCCGCTGACGACCTGGGCCGGCGATCCGACCGCTGACGTGCCCGAAGGCCATTATACCGTGCCGCTCGGCAAGGCCGCGGTCGTTCGCGAGGGCGATGCCGTGACCGTGCTCGCCTACGGTACCATGGTGCACGTCGCCAAGGCCGGAATAGAGGCCGCCGGAGTCGATGCGGAACTGATCGACCTGCGCTCGATCGTCCCGCTCGATATCGACACGATCGTCGAGTCGGTGCGCAAGACGGGCCGCTGCGTGATCCTCCATGAAGCCTCACGTTTCGGCGGCTTCGGCGGCGAGCTGTCGGCGCTTGTGCAAGAACGCTGCTTCTATCATCTGGAGGCGAAGATCGAGCGTGTGACGGGCTGGGACACACCCTACCCGCACGCTTTCGAATGGGATTATTTTCCGGGTCCGGCGCGCCTCGCCAAGGCGCTGAAGGCCTGCGTGGAGAGCTGAGGCATGGGTCCATACCGAGCGTACATGTCCGGCGATTCACGAGTGGCGTGCTGAGCAATGCAGCCTGCGTCTGATGCCACGACGATGCTTTGCGGCGGGTGCAAGGGCCTCGGCCGCTGCCGGCTCGGCGTCGGAGAGTTCGTGTTCGAGGACGTGGTCATGCATGCGCCGGTCGTGTGCAGGTCCGTCTACCATGCCGGACCAGGCGTGGCGCATGGCGGCTGGACCGCCGCCATGTTCGACGATGTCATCGGCCGCTCGCTCGGCCAGCGCGGTGTGCGCGCCGTGACCGCCTCGCTGACCGTGGATTTCCTGAAGCCGGTGCCGGTCGACGAACCGCTCGTCGTCGAGGTGCGCGTCGAATCTCGTGTCGGACGCCGGTGGCAGATGAGCTCACTGCTTCGACTCGCAGGGGCGGAAGCGCCGCTCGCCCGGGCCGATGGGCTTTGGCTCGAGCGGCGCAAGGGCCATTTCGAGCGACACGAGGCGGCGATGGCCGCCTACCGCGACGGCGGGATCGGGGACTGAGTGCGGGCCCTAAGCGGAGACGCCGGCCCGCACCAGCGCGTCGAAACTGTCGCCGAGGCCGATCATCTCGAGCACCTCGCGACTGTGCTCGCCGAGAGCCGGTGCGGCGCGGTCCAGCGCGAGGGGCAGATCCCCGAAGTTCCAGAACCCACCGATCTGCCGGATCCGCCCGTAATCCCGGTGGGGGTAGGTGGCGTGCAGCCCGGCCTGCTCATTGGCCACGGAGTCGAGGAACTCCTCCATCTGGGCTTCCCGCACGATCTCGGCCGGTACGCCCGCGGCATCGAGCTCGGCCTTGGCCTCCGCCGCACCCAATGCCGAGAACCAGGCTTCGGAATCATCTCCCACCCGCTTGAAAAAGGCCTGCGCCTCGTCGGGGAGCAAGGCCGCCACCGCAATCATGGCATCGCGCGTGCGGTAGAGCCGGTGCTCGGGGGCAAGGCCCATCTGCGCGTGATCGAGATGCGCAATTTCGGTGACGCTCCCGTCCGGCAGCATGACTGCCTCCGCCAAGGTCAGCATCGCCCCGCCGAGCAGCGACGCGGCCACCGCCTGGCCACGGCCGCTGCGCTCCCGCTCGATCAGCGCGAGCAGGGTCGCGAACACGGAAGCGAGCGAAGCGTAGAAATCCATGATTCCGAAGCGGAGCCAGAGCGGCGGATTGCCTTCGCCGCCATTTTCGACCTCCCACCCGGCCGCCGCCTGGAACAATTGGTCGAAACCGGGCCAGTCGGCACGCTCGCCGGCGGGACCGTATGAGCTGACATGACAGTAGATCAGATCGGGATTCTCGGCACGCAGAGAGTCGTAATCGACGCCGAGCTTGCGGGCAGCGGGACGGCGGATGTTGTGGTGGACGATGTCGGCCCAGCGGGCGAGCGCGGCGACCGGCTCGGCGGCGGCCGGATCGCCGAGCTTGAGCGCGAGCCCCCTCTTGCCCCGCTGGATGCCGGTGAATTGCCGTTCGAGCCGACGCATCGCGTCGCCCCCAGGCGGCTCGACCTTGACGGCCTCGACACCCAGGTCCGCAAGCAGCATGGCTGCGAACGGCCCGGCCAGATACGCCCCGAGATCGAGCACCTTGATCCCGTCGAGCGGCGGGACGGCGCGGCCGATGGCGGCCGTGGAGAGGCGCGGAGCGGCCGCCCAGCGCGCCGCAATATTTTCCAGATCGGCATAAGAGTCGGGTCGTCCGCCCCGCACGCGCGACGGCGGCTCGACCGAATAAGGCACGCCCGGCTGGATCACCTGTCCGAGGAACGGATCCTCGACCTCGACCGCGAAGCCGTTCACCCGCGCCTGGGGATCCGCATAGAGTTCGCCGAACGGCGCGACGATCTGCGCAGCGACGTCGTGCTGCCAGAAATGGCGCACCCACTCCTCGGCGCGCCGCGTCGCGATGATCGCCTTGTTCGCTCCATAATTCGGCGCGACGTGCGAGGGCGGAAAGCGCGCATTCGCTTCGGCGACCGCCTCCGGCCCCATCGCCTCCAGCGCCTCGGCCATCCATGGCGCCTTGTCGGGCGAATAATGGACGTGGATCCAGCGGCCGTCCGCGGCTCGATGGAGCGGGATCGGAATGTCCTTGGACAGGCCTTTGGCGAAGACCAGGGAGGGCGTCTCCGCGCGGGTCCAGTGCATCGTCATCGGCACCAGAGCGGCCTGGGCGAGGCTGGTATGGGCGGCGCCGCCGACGCCGTCGCGCCGGCGCGCGATCAGCCGGGCGAGGATGGCGATCGCCGCCAGCCAGCCGGCGGTCCAGGCGGCGAAGGGCATGCGCACGAAGATCGGCCCCGGCCGATGGCCGGGCTGCTCGTCGAGCAGGCCGAGCGCCGCCAGCACCAAGGTCTCGCGCGCCGGCGCTTCCGCCTTGGGATGCGCGGCCGGCCAGCCGGTGATCGCGCAGACGATCAACATCGGAAAGCGCCGGGCAAGCATGGCATCGTCCAGCCCTCGCCGCGCGGCCGCTTCCGGCGTCAGATCGTGGATCAGGACGTCGGCGCCGGCGAGCAGGCGCTCGAGCGCGGCGTCTCCCTCCGCCGCGTCCGGTGCGAGCCGAATCTTGCCGCGGTTGAGCACCGCGTCGAGCGCGTTCGCTCGCGCGGCATCGCTCCCTTCGGGCTCGATCCGCACCACTTCCGCGCCCGCCTCGGACAGCTGCAACGCCGCCATCGGCCCGGAAATGCCGCCGGTCAGATCCAGCACCCGCAGGCCGTCAAGAATCGATCTTTGCTCGTCCACCGGCGCCCCCGTCAGCGGACCATGACCGCGCCGCCGTCCACCGGCAATGTCTGGCCGGTGACGAAGCGGGCGCCGTCGCTCACCAGGAAGAGCAAAACGGGAGTCATGTCCGCGTCGGCGTCGCCGAGCTTGCCGCCGAGCGGGACGGCCCGGGCCATGAAGGCGTCATGCTCGGCAAGCTGCTCCGGGGTCAGGCGAGATCGCGTGCGATCGTACATCGACGTCCAGATGCCGGGCGCCACCGCATTGACGGTGATGTTGTGCGCCGCCCATTCCCGGGCGACGGCCCGCGTCCAGCCCAGCACCGCGCCCTTCGACGCCGAATAATGCGCGCAGCCCGCCAGGCCCTGGATGCCGGCGGCCGAGGCGAAGTTGACGATCCGGCCCCCTCCATTGGCCTTGAGGTGCGGGAACACCGCCTGGTTGGCGATCATCGTGCCGCGCGCGTTGATGCCGACCACCCGCTCCCAATCCTCATCGTCCAGCGACTCGGCGGGCTTGTATTGCTGAACGCCCGCGGCGTGGATCAGTGCGTCCAGCCCGCCCATCCGCGCCGCGGCCGCGTCGACCGCTTCCCGCATCTGACCGCGGTCGGCAACGCTCGCCTGCAGGAAGAAGGCGCTGCCCGGGCCGGCGGCGGTGGCCGCCGATGCCACCTCTTCGCCCGCCTCCCCGCTCACGTCGATGCTGACGACCATGGCGCCGGCTGCCGCCAGTCCCCGCACGGCGGCGGCGGCGATGCCGCTCGCCCCGCCGGTCACGATCACCCGCTTGCCGCTCAGGTCCATCCTCGCCTCCTCATCCCGCGGCCAGCCTGGCGGCCTTGCCGAGCAGCCGGATCGCGCTTTTGTGCATCCGCTCGCCGATCTCGCGCGGCGCCTTGCCGGCACAGGCCCGGGCGAAGCTTCCTTCCAGCAGGATGGCGAGCTTGTAGCAGGCGAGCACCGCATACCAGCCGGCGCGCGAGACGTCGCGGCCGCTCCTCTCGCCATAATGGGCGACGAGCTCGGCCGGGGCGGGGAAGCCGTCCCATGGCTCGACCACGATCTGCGCCTCGGAGGCGGGCGCCCCGGGATCGCGCCAGGTCGCCAGCAACCAGCCGAGATCGAGCATCGGGTCGCCGATCGTCGCCAGCTCCCAGTCGATCACCGCGGCGATCTCGGGCCCGTCGTGGCGGAACAGCACGTTCTTGAGGTGGAAGTCGCCATGCAGGATGCCCGGCGTGAAAGCGGCCGGACGTTCGCGCTCGAGCCAGGCGGCGACGCCATCGACATCCGGCAGCGCCGCCGTGCCGGGCCAGCTCTCGTGCCTGGCATAGGAATCGAGCTGGCGCCGCCACCGCGCGACCTGGCGCTCGAGGAAGCCCTCGGGAGTGCCGAAATCGGCGAGGCCGGCCGCCTTGTGGTCGACGGCGCCCAACGCGGCGATCGCCTCGACCATCGCCAACCCCATGCGGCGGCGGATCGCCTCGTCTCCCGCGTGCAGCGGCGGCAGGCCGACCCCCGGATTGAAGCCGTCGACCGGCGCCATCAGGTAGAAAGCGGCGCCCAGCACCGCCTCGTCGCCGCAGGCCGCGATCAGGGCGGGATGGGGTACAGCCGTTCCGGCAAGCGCGCCGAGAACCCGCGCCTCGCGGCGCATCGTCTCGTTGCCGTCGGCGGTCGGGTGGGCCGGCGGGCGGCGCAGGACATAGTCGCGGCCGCCCCGGCTGAAGCGGAGGATCACATTCTGCGATCCGCCGGTGAGCGGTTCGGCCCGCTCGATCGGGCCGTCGCCGAGCCGCTCGCCGTCCATCCAGCCGCGCAGCCGGTCGAAATCGACCAGCTCGAGCCCCTGGGGACGGTCGACCGCCATCAGAAAGCGGTCTCGAACGCTTCGAGATCGGCGCCGAACCGCGCCATCGCTGCCGCGCGCACCCGCGGCAGATGATAGTCCGGAAACAGCTCGGCGGTCGGCGCATAGTCGCGCAGCACCTGCCGCGCCACGGTCACCTTATGGACCTCGGTGGGGCCGTCGGCGAGGGCGAGGAAGTAGCTTTCCGTCACCCAGTTCATGAACGGCATTTCGTCGGACAGCCCGAGCGAGCCGTGGAGGTGCAGCGCCCGGCCGGCAATATCGTGCAGCAATTTCGGCATCGCCGCCTTCACCGCCGCGATGTCCTTGCGTACCCTCCGATAATCCTGGTGCTTGTCGATCAGCCAGGCGGTGCGCAGCACCAGCAGACGGAATTGCTCGAGCTCGATCCAGCTGTCGGCGATCTTCTCCTGCACCATTTGCTTGTCGGCCAGGATTTCTCCCTTGGTCGAGCGCGACAGCACGCGCTGGCACATCCGGTCGAAGGCTTCGCGCGCCTTGGCGATGGTCCGCATCGCATGGTGGACGCGGCCGCCGCCGAGCCGGGTCTGCGCCACCACGAAGCCCTGGCCGGGCTCGCCCAGCATGTGGTCGAGCGGCACCCGCACGCCGGTGAAGCGCAGATAAGCGTGGGTCGGCTCGGAGGCGCCGTAGCCGACATTGCGGACGATCTCGAGGCCAGGCGCGCCGGCGGGGACGATGAACATCGAGGCGCGGCGATGCGGCGGCGCTTCGGGATCGGTCACCGCCATGACGATGAAGAAAGCGGCGTAGCGCGCATTGGTCGAGAACCATTTCTCGCCGTCGATCACCCATTCGTCGCGCTCGCGCGTCGCGCGGGTTTCGATCATCAGCGGATCGGCGCCGCCCTGCGGCTCGGTCAGCGAGAAGCAGGAGACGATGTCGTTGTCGAGCAGGGGCTGGAGGTAAAGCGCCTTCTGCTCGGGCGTGCCGTAATGCGCGAGGATCTCGGCATTGCCGGAATCGGGTGCCTGCGCGCCGAACACGATCGGGCCGAAGCGGGTGCGGCCGATGATCTCGTTCATCAAAGCGAGCCTGACCTGGCCATAGCCCTGGCCGCCGAGCTCCGGGCCGAGATGGCAGGCCCAGAGCCGGCGCTCGCGCACCCGCGCCTGGAGCGGGCGGACGAGCCTGGCGAAACCGGGCGCGCTCAGATCGTAATGATTGCCGAGCACATGATCGAGCGGCTCGATCTCGTTGCGGGTGAAGTCCTCGATCCAGTCGAGCTCCTGCTGGAATTCAGGGTCGGTTTCGAAATCCCACGCCATTGTTCTTCCTCTCTCAGGAAAGGCTCTTGCCGCCATCGACGACGATGGTGTGGCCGAGCACGTAGGAAGCCAGCGGGGAGGCGAGGAACAGGGCCGCGCCGGCAATCTCCTCCGGCGTGCCCATGCGGCCGAGCGGGATCCCGCGGAGCGTCCGTGCCAGCCGCCCCGCATCGCCGGTGGTGATGCTGGTGAGCTTGGACGGCACCAGCCCCGGCGCGATGCCGTTGACGCGAATGCCGTCGGCCGCCCAGGCTTCGGCCAGCGTCCTGACCAGCGCTACCGCGCCCGCCTTGGACGAAGCATAAGCCGGATTGGCGATGCGGGCGCCGAATGCCGCGATCGAGCTGATCACGATCAGCGAGCCGCGACTGGCCTTGAGCAGGGGCTGGAAGCGCAGGGCGCAGGTCATGACGCTGTTGAGGTTCACCTCCACCACCTCGCGAAACACGTCAGGCTCGAACTCGGCGCGGCCGTAGCGGACGGCCCCCTGGCAGAGCACCAGCACGTCGAGCGCATCGGCGGAATAGGGGAAAGCGGAGATCGCCGCCGGATCGCCGAGGTCGAGCTGGGCGTAGTCGAGGCCCTCCAGGTCCGAGCCGGCCGCATCGTCATAGTCGGACGCGGCGGCGCGCGTTCCGGTGACATGGACCGCAGCGCCGCGGCTGCGGAAGGCGTGGGCGATGCCGTTGCCGATCCCGCTCGATCCGCCGACGACCATCACATTGCTGCCGCTGAAGTCGAGTTCGCCCACGCCGCCGCCACTAGGTTGATTGGTTAAAGCAGATGACCTAATGTGCCTGCATGGTCTCCACGTCAAGCCTGCGCGGCGATGCGACCCGCGATCAGATCAAGCTCGCCGCCCGGCGCCTGTTCGCTTTGCGCGGCATCCATGGCGTCCCGACCCGGGAGATCGTCGCCGCCACCGGCCAGAAGAATGGCGGCTCGCTCCATTATTATTTTCGGACCAAGGAGGCTTTGGTCCGCGAGCTGATCGTCGACGGCGCCAGGCTGATCGACGACCGCCGCAACATTGCGCTCGACGCCGCCGAAGCCGCCGCCGGCCCGACGCGGATCCGCGAGGTCCTGGAGATATTGGTATGGCCCTCGACCGGGCTCGGCGAGGCCGAGGGTGAGGAGGACACCTACATCCGCTTCATCAGTCATCTCGGCCTGCAGGAGCGCGCCTTGCTCGACGAGGCACTCGGCGGGCAGTGGAATTCGGGCTATCAACGATGCCTCGTCCATCTGCGGCGGCTGATCCCGGACGTTCCCGCATCCCTGCTCGAACAGAGGCTGGTCTTCCTCAGCCTGTCGTTGCGGGCGATCATGGCGGCGCGCGAGGCGGCGCTGGACCATCGCCGCGAGCATCTGCGATTCTGGACGGCGGCCGCGACGATGGACAATCTGATCGACGCGCTCGAAGCCATGCTCGTCGCGCCGGTTTCGGCGGTAACAGCCGGTCGCCTGACGCCGCGTTGAGGGCGCGCGCGGGGGGAATTCGGCCCTCCGCACCCTGGATTTTGACCGGTGTGGCTTTTCTGACGCTGGCAGGCGATTTCAGATTCAGAATATTCCAATCTCAGATAAAATCGTCTACGCGATCCCGAACGAGAAAAAGCCGGGCCTCAAGGCCGGTCGTCACAGGAGGGGTTGTCGAGATGAATCATCGTACCGTCATGTTGGGTCTGCTGGTCGGTTCCGCGGCCTTGTTCGCCTCGCCCGCTTTTGCGCAGCAGCCGAGCCCGCCGGCCGAGCCGACACCGCCGCCGGCGACGAATGTGGACAATGCGGCGCAGTCGCCCAACGGCGCGCCCGCCGCGCAGGCGGGGACGGGCGCGATCGGCGATATCGTCATCACCGCCCGGCGGACCGAGGAAAGGCTGCAGTCGACGCCGGTCGCCGTCACCGCGCTCAATTCCCAGGCGCTGGAAACCGCCCAGATCCAGGACGCTACCGACCTGCAGCGCGTCGCGCCGAGCTTCTCGATCCAGACCGGCGGCCCGTCGGTGTCCGGCCTCGTCTTCGTCTCGCTTCGCGGCCAGCAGAACCAGAATCCGGGCACGGCCAACGATCCGACGGTCGCCACCTATATCGACGGCGTCTACATCCCGCGCCCATCGCAGGGGCAGACCGATCTCGACGATCTGGAGCGGATCGAAGTGCTGCGCGGCCCGCAGGGCACGCTGTTCGGGCGCAACACGACCGGCGGCGCGATCAACATCATCACCGCGGTGCCGAAGCCCTATTTCGAGATGATCGGCAAGGCCGAGCTCGGCGACTATAATTATCGCAGCGCCGGGCTGACCGTGAACGCGCCGCTCGCCGACGGGTTGGCGCTCCGCGTCAACGGCACCTATCACGGCCGCGACGGCTATGTCCGCAACCGAGCGCTGGGCGGCTTCGCCGACGACCCCAAGAGCTATTTCGCACGGGCCAAGCTGAGCTACAAAGGCCGCGGCTGGGACCTCATGCTCTCGGGCGACTATAACAAGATCACCGATCACGGCCAGAAGGTGGGGCTGGTCGCCTTCAATCCGGCCGTCTTCACCGCGCTTCCCGGCGGCGCCGGCGTGCCGGCCTTGCTCGCCCCCTATGTCCAGACTCCGGCGACCTGGTACGATACCAATGGCACGGCCTTCGTCCTGCCGACGATCAATGCCGCGGGCACCGCGATCTTCA
This sequence comes from Sphingomonadales bacterium, assembly GCA_034668705.1. Taxonomy (GTDB): domain Bacteria; phylum Pseudomonadota; class Alphaproteobacteria; order Sphingomonadales; family Sphingomonadaceae; genus Allosphingosinicella. Next base: position 11,206 of record JAXDOV010000038.1, on the reverse strand, counting down.
ACAGCCTGCCGGCCGACGTGCAGGCGCGTTATTACCAGAAGCCGCAGAACAAGGTGATCGCCTACGGCTTCGGGGGCACGCTCCACGTCGATCTCGGCGGCGGCTTCTCCCTCAAGTCGATCTCCGGCTATCGCTACAGCGATTCGACCGGGCTGATCGATACCGACGGCACGCCGGTTCCGCTGCTGACCACCCGCTCCGGCTATGGTTCGGAGCAGTGGACGCAGGAGGTGCAGCTCGCCGGCGGTCAGGGCTCGTCCCTCACCTACATCCTCGGCGGCTATTACGGCCACGAAAAGGGTTATGAATCGAGCACGTCGCAGACGTTCGGCTTCATCCCGGCGCCGCGCTTCATCACCGAGAATGCGGCGGACGTCACCAACATCACCAAGGGCGCCTATGCGCAGGGCAATCTCCATCTCGCGCCGGGCCTGCGGACGACCGCCGGCATCCGCTGGACCTGGGACAATCGCGACGTCGTCCTCCACAACAAGTCGCGCCTCGGCGATCCGACGACCTGCACCGTGCCGCTCAAGGATCCCGGCTCCGTCTGCGACCAGACCGAGAAGGTGAAGTTCAACTATCCGGCCTGGACCTTCGGCTTCGATTACCAGGCGACGAGGGACGTCTTCCTCTATGCCCTGACTCGCGGCGCCTCCAAGTCCGGCGGCTGGAACGTTCGCGCCGGCTCGATCCCGGCCTTCAAGCCGGAGAAGGTCCGCGACGTCGAGGTCGGCATCAAGGCGGACTGGCTCGACCATCACCTTCGGACGAACCTTGCCCTGTTCCACAGCTGGACGCGCGGCCTCCAGAAGCAGATCGGCGCCTTGATCCCGGGCACCACCCAGCCGACCCAGTTCCTCATCAATGCCGGCAATGCCCGCATCTGGGGCGCCGAGTTCGAGGGGACGGCAGTGCCGTGGCGGGGAATGGAGCTGAGCGCGAATGTCAGCCTCATGAACGGCAAATACGATGCCGGGACCTTCACCGAGGTCCAGTCGATCGGCGGCGTCAACGTGACGGTCGACCGCAGCCATGAGCCGCTGCCGCAGCTCGCCCACACCCAGTTCACCCTCGGCGGGACGCAGACGGTGCCGGCATCGTTCGGCGAGGTTCGGGTCCACCTGGATTATTCCTACATCAGCTCGATGTCGATCAGCCCGGTCACTCCGGCGCCGAACGCGTCCGCGACGGTCCAGGCGAATTACGCCGTGCAGAACATGCTGACCAAGATCCCCGGCTATGGCCTGCTCAATGGGCGGATCGGCGTTCAGATCGACAATCCCAATGTCGAATTGTTCGTGTTCGCGCGGAACATCCTCGACAAAAAATATACGAGCCGCGTGTTTGCCGATCTCTACACCCAGGGGCTCGGCTTCGTGCAGCGGACGGTCGGGGATCCGTTCACCTTCGGCGGCGGCGCCATCGTCCGCTTCGGCGGGCGGCGCTGAAGCACTCGGGACGCGCTTGGGCGGGCAAGGATCGGAGGATTAAGTGGAAGCGGGCGCAGTCCTGATCGAACGAGACGGCGCGGTCGGCCGCATCATCCTCAACCGGCCGGCGCGGATCAACGCCATCGACGATTCGATCCGCCAGGGACTGCCGGAGGCGCTGCGGACGCTCGACACCGACCCCGAGGTGAGGGCGATCGTCATCCGCGGCAACGGCCCCCGCGGCTTCTGCGCGGGCGCCGATATTCGCGAGCCTCGGGTCGAGGAGACTCCGGTCGAGGCGCATCGGCGTCTCACCCTCTATCCCTGGATCGACAGCTTCGAGCGGCTGTCGACGCCGACCATCGCCGCCGTGCACGGCATCTGCATGGGCGGCGGCTTCGAGATCGCCTTGGCCTGCGACATCAGGATGGCCTCCGCCGACGCGATCTTTGCCTTGCCCGAAACCGGCCTCGGCCTCATTCCCGGCGCGGGAGGCACGCAGCGGCTGCCGCGGCTGATCGGCCTCGGCCCCGCAATGGATCTGCTGCTGACCAACCGGCGCATCGACGGGCAGGAGGCGAGCCGGCTCAATATCGTCACCCATTTGCACGACGATCCGGAGGCTTTGTTCGCCGCCGCCGACGCGCTCGCGCGCACCATCGCCGCGAAGCCGCCGACGGCCACCAGCTTTGCGCGCGAAGCGGCGCATGCGAGCGCCGAGCTGACCCTGCGCGAGGGGCTGGCGCTTGAGCGCCATCTCTACGCGTTGCTGCTGACCACCGAGGACCGTCGCGAGGCCTCGGCCGCCTTCATCGAAAAGCGCGCGCCTCGCTTCACCTCCCGCTGAACGTCCACGCTCGGGCGCCTATTTGGACCCAAGCGTTCGCAGATAGGCGATAAGGTCCGTGCGCCCCTGCGGATCACCCGGTGCGGCAGCCGGCATCGTCGTACCGGGCACCTTCGCGGCGGGGGCGCCGATGAAGGAATAGAGGCTCGTCTGGGTCCAGATGATTCCGGAGCGGCGCAGGGCCTCCGAGACATTGCCGCCACCGCTTCCCGCTTGTCGGCCGAACACGCCGGCGAGGTTGGGGCCGATGCCGGATGGCGCGCCGGCCGCGACCGCATGGCAGCTCATGCAGCGTTGCTCGAACACTTCGCGGCCATGGGCGGGATCGCCCGGTTTCGTCGCGGGCGGCGTGGCGAGCGCTATGAAGATCGATCTGGCGGTGTCGGTCGACACCGGCTGGGCGACCCGCCCGAGCTCATCCCCGCGCGGCGTACCGGACCGCAAGCGCAGGAGCCTGCCGTTCGGATTGTCGGTCAGCAGATAGAGGTAGCCGTCCGGACCGTAGCGGACGTCGCGGATACGTTCGTTCAGATTGGCGAGAAGCACCTCCTGATCCGTGACCTTCCCGTTCGCGATGCGGATGCGCCGGAGCTGCCGGCCCGACAATGCACCCGAGAAGAAGTCCCCCTTCCAGCCGGGATAGCGATTGCCGAGATTGATCGCGAGACCCGACGGGGAGATCGACGGAACCCAATAGGCCAAAGGCGACTCGATCCCGGGCGCTTCGCGCCGGTCGGTGATCGGCGCTCCTGAATATTCGGTGCCGTAGGTCGTGATCGGCCAGCCGTAATTGGCGCCCCTGCGCAGCCGGTTCAGCTCGTCGCCGCCGCGCGGGCCGTTCTCCGTTTCCCACAGGCTGCCGTCGCGCGGATCGCGCAACAGGCCCAGCGGGCCGCGCACGCCGATCGCGTAAATCTCGGGCCGGGCACCAGGCGTCCCGACGAATGGATTGTCCGCCGGCGCCCTGCCGTCGCGGTCGATCCGCAGGATCTTGCCGATATCGTTGTCGAGCTTTTGCACCAACGCCCGCCGATATTCGTCGTCCGAGGACGTGAAGAGCAAGGTCTTGTCCGGCAGGAACTGCAGGCGGCCGGCCACGGGGAAGGGGAATTTGGTCGCATCCGGCCACACGCGGAAGATCGTGGTCCCGTCGACCAGGCCGTTCGGCGTCAGCCTTGCCCGAAAGATCGCCCCGCGATTCGCGGCGACGGTTCCTTCGGTATAGGCGATGAACACGCGGCGATTGGTCGCGAAATCGGGATCCAGCGCAATGTCCAGCAGGCCGCTCTGCCCCGCCTTATAGGCCGCTGGCACGCCCGGGACCGAGCCGGGCAGAAGCTTGCCGTTCCTGAATTGACGCAGGCCGCCGAACTTCTCCGTGATCAGCAAGGTGCCGTCCGGCAGCCACGCCATCGACCATGGCTGGTCGAGCCCGGAGGCGAGCTCCTCGGCCCAGACGCGCGTCCCCGTCTCCTCGGCCGCGGCCGCTGCGGCCGGCGGGCGCAAGCCTGCGCCGATCGGCAGCAGCGCCGCCGCCACCGCAAGCACGCACCACGATCCTTGCGTCAGCCGAATCCGTCCCATCGCCGCCCCCTCCGCCGCCTTGTCGCCGCCATCATCCGCTTTTCGGCAGCAGACGCAATTTTTTTCTCACTTGAGAACGACTTTCTCTATTGACGCGTCAATCCGGCAGGCGAACTATGCGGTCGCCGCCGATCCGCTCGCGTGACCTGCTCTGCGAAACGAGGCGGCTAAGAAGGGGCCAGAGCCCTAAAACGTCGAGAGGAGAGCGACATGAAGGGATCACCGCAGCTGAGGCGACTGATGATAGGGGCGGCGGCCATCGCCATCCTGCCCAATGCAGCCGCGTTCGCGGCTGCTCCCGGAGACACCGCGGCCGTGCCGGGCCAGTGCTCGTTGGCAGCGATCCAGGCGCTGGCGCCCCCCGACACCACCATCACGACCGCGCAATCCGTCGCCACGCCGGTGCCGAATTGCAAGGTCGAAGGCTATGTGACCACCACCAGCCCCGGGCCCAACCGGGTTGTCTTCCGCCTGCAGCTGCCCGACCAGGGATGGCAGCACCGCTACTATTTCATCGGCATGGGCGGCGCCGCCGGCTACGTTCCGACCGACTCGCAGATCCCCGCAGGCAATCCGCTCTACAAGGGCTTCGCCGTTGCCGGGACGGATACCGGGCACACCGGCGCCATGCTCGACTGGAGCTTCATGGGGAAGAGTCCGGCGCAGGCCATGGACCATATCCATCGCGGCGCTCATGTCGTCGCCGTCTCGACCCAGCAGATCACCAGGCGATATTACAAGACCGACAAGCTGTATCGCTATCATTGCGGCTGCTCCGGCGGCGGACGCATGGGCGTCATGGCGATCGAACGCCATCCGGAGGACTTCGACGGCGTCCTGCTCGGCGCGCCGGGCGGACGCAGCAGCGCGACGATGATCAAGTTCATCGCCGCGGCGCAGGAAAGCATGCGCGAGCCGGGCGCCTGGGTCTCGCCGGCCAAGCTGATGATGGCGGAGGCGAAGGTCACTACCGCCTGCGACATGACGGACGGGGCGCAGGACGGGATCGTCGCCGATCATCGCCTCTGCAAGTTCGACGTCGCGACGCTCGCCTGCAACGGCCCGGACGGCCCCGAGTGCCTGACCCAGCCGGAAATCAGGACGATCAAGGCGATCATTCGTGGCCCGCTCGGGCCGGAGGGCCGGCCGCTGACGGAAGGCATGCCGATCACCAACATGAGCACCTGGGCCGGGTTCACCGGCAGGACGCCGCCGCCCTGGTCGGCCGACCCCAACGAAGTCATGCGCGGCAAGGGCTCGAGCGGGCTCGTGATCGCCAACACGCTCGCCCAATCCTATTTCGGCCCGAATTACGATGCGGTGAAGCAGTTCAATTCACGGAACCCGGCCGACCTCAAGGCCTGGCGCGACGCCGCCGTGCGCCTCGATTACGGCCAGCCCTATACGGCCAATCTTCGCGGCTATCAGAGGAGCGGCGGCAAGCTGATGCTGTATAACGGCGTCAGCGATCCCTGCTGCTCGGACATCGAGCTGGAGCAATATTACCACGATGCCGGCATGTATGTCGCCGGGGGCCCCGCGGCGCTGCCCAAGTTCATCCGTTATTATCGGGTGCCGGGCATGTCGCATTGCGGCGGCGGGACCGGCCCGGGCGACGCGCCCGACCAGATGCTGGACTCGCTGATCGCCTGGGTCGAGCGCGGCATAGCTCCTGCCCAGATCGTGGCGCATCGCGGTGCCGATCGCGTGCAGCTTCAATTCGCCGATCCCAAGACGAGGATGGTTTCGGGCGTGCTGGTGCCGCCGCCGGCCGGTCCGTCGCGCGATTTCCTGCTCTGCCCGCTACCGCAGGTCGCGGTCTTCAACGGATCGACGGCCGCGAACGCTGCGTTCGATGCGAGCAACTGGTCCTGCAAGACGAGCAGGAACGCGAGGCTGAGCTCCGCCGAACAACCGTCCGCAAGGGTGATGGCCAACTAACCGATTTCGGACCGCCAGCCGGCGATTCGGAAAAGCCGAGGTTCGAGGAAAAGCAGGGCGGTGCGCGATTCGACCGAGTCGCGCACCGCTCTTGCGCTCGCGCCCTGGTCTGCGGGCAGGCACGGGCGGCCTCCGGCGGTAACGCGGGTCTGCTGAGGCGACGTCGCTCGCCTGTCTTCTGAAACCGCGGCCTCGAACGGTCCCGGAATCGGAGGCGTTCGGCCGGCCGGTTGGACGGTGGCTCAGCCGGGGCACGTCACGGCATGCCCTCTCGCCGGATCCGCCGGACATGGCCCGAGCCCGAAGATGGCTGCCGGCCGAAGCCGGCAGCCACTCCTGGTCAGCGGTTGCCGCAGGTCCAGTTGTCGGCGTCGTAGGCGAAGGCGCCCCTCGGCCCCTTGAACCTCGCCATCTGCGGATAAGGGCAGAGCAGAACCGTCCGCGCGAATGGCGGCGCCGGGAGGGTCGGAGGGGCCCCCGGGGCGGGCGGCGTGAGGCGCGGCGTCGGGCCGGTCACGACGACCGCGTCCGGCCTGCGTCCCTGCTCGCGCCAGGCGATCAGCTTGTCGAGCAGCCGGTCCGGCGTGTCCTGCGCGCCTTGGCCGCCCGCGCAATGGTTCACGCCCGGCGTCAGATAGACCCGGACGAAATCGTCCGCACTGGGATCCGCGGTCTTCAGCCAGTCGTAATAGTCGGTCTCAGTGGCCGGCGGCACGGCGTTCTCCGCCAATCCCGCCCACAGGATGAGCTTGCCGCCAGCCCTTTTGAACGCGGCCAGATCGGGATTGCCCGCGCCCCAAGTGGGGTGGCCCAGTCTCAATCTCTCGAGATGCGCGGGATTGTTGAAATCCAGATCCTTGACGAAGTCGAATTTCGCATCGTCGAAATACATGCCGCGCAAGATGCTCTGCATGATCGGAAAGGAGGGGGGCGCGGCCCCCGGGGCCCAGGGGTTGTTGGGATCGGTATTGGTCGGCCGGGTGTTGCCGAGCAGGAAGGAAGACCAGGAGGTCGGACTGGCCAAAGTAAAGCCGCGGCCGGTCTTTCCCGTCTCGCTCGGATAACGGCCGGTGATCACCTTGACCATGTTGAGCTCGGGCCCGGTCAGGCAATCATCCCCGTCGCCGGGCTTGCAGAGCAGCTTCGCCGGTTCGAACCCACAGGCGTTGGGATCGCGCACGAGCCCGTCCGGGCCGGCGCAGGCCTCGCCCACCTTTCGCTCGAGGAAGGCCAGCTTCTGCGGCGAGAGCCAGCCACTGGGATCGCGAAGCAGGTTCTGCAGGATCCAGGCGAACCAGATGCTGCCGCCGCCCTGAAAGCCGGTGGAGACGACGGCCCCGTCATAGTCCTCCGGATGATAGGTGATCGCCATGGAGCCCATCCGGCCGCCGCCGGAACAGCCCAGATGGTAGCGGTAGAGCTTGTCCTGCATCCGGTAATAGGCGCGCGTGATCGCCTGGGCAGCGACCGTCGAGACATGGGCGCCGCGATGGCCATGGTCGAGTCGGGCGATCGGATTGCCGATGCCGAAGTCCCACATCATGCCTTTGTGGCCGGTATCCGTGCCGGCCACGACAAAGCCCTCGCCGAGCAGCTTCAGCGTCGTGTTCAGATAGCCGGCATTGGCGGGGTCGGAGAGCGTGGCGGTCGGCACGAAGCCCGCCGCCGCGCCTTCGCCGACGAAATAGAAGCGGTTGTTGAAACGCTGGTCCGGGAGCAGCACGGAAAATTCGACGTGCCCCGGGCCGGGGTTGGTCGTGGTGATGTGACCGAGCACCTCGCAATGCGCCACCGGCGCGGCGATCGGCTTGACCGAATCGATCACCGCATCGGGCGGCGCAATGGCCTTGATGGCTTCGAGGCTGCACGCTCGCGGTGCGGCCGACGCACCGGTCGCGTAGGCGAGCCCCGCGGCCAGTCCGATCATCGACACGCAGAGTCTGATCTTGAGCTTCATGTCACCTCTCCCCTCGAGTTGGCGGATTGGCGGAAAGCCGATCTCGTTGCCGTCATTTGCGGCCGCCAATCCGGCAGATTATGCCTGTTTAAAAATTCTAACAAGAAGAGACTTGTCTGATCTCAGAAAAACTGTAACCAATCCGGGGATAGAGCCGGGCTTCGCGCACGGCCACCAGGGGGAGGGTGCTATGGGAAAGATTTGGTCGTGCCGCGTCCGCGCGTCCGCTCTGACGACGGTGGCCGGACTGGCTCTTGCAGCCACCGCGACGCCGGCCTGGTCCCAGCATGTCGGTCCGCCCCATACCAAGCCGGGCGAGACGCCGGATGCCACCAGGCAGATCGTGGCAGCCGGCCCAGGCACGGCAGTGGCCGCCGCCAATGCCGGCGATATCGTCGTCACGGCCCGGCGCCGGGAGGAGAGCATTCAGCGCGTGCCGGTGGCGGTCACCGCCATCGGCGCGGAAGAGCTGCGGACCAAGTCGATCCGGACGACCTATGATCTCGCGGCCAATACCCCCGGCCTCGTGGTGCGCGGTGCGGGTGCTTCGCGGAACCAGCCGGAATATTTCATTCGCGGCCAGGGGGCCAGCTTCGGCACGCCGCCCGGCGTGATCCTCTATTTCGCCGAGAGCTCGCTCGGCCCCGTCGGCAGCTCGTCATTTTTCGACCTGCAGTCCGTCCAGGTGCTCAAGGGACCGCAGGGGACCTTGTTCGGCCGCAGCACGACGGGCGGCGCCATCCTCTTCACCCCGCGCAAACCGGGCAAGGAATTCGGCGGCTTTGTCGAAGTGGAAGCGGGCAACCTCGCCTATCGCCAGGTGACCGCCGCCGTCGATCTCCCCCTCGTCTCGGACAGGGTCGGATTCCGAATCGCCTTCAAGAGCGAGCAGCGCGACGGCTACACCACGAGCCTCAGCACCGGCCAGAAGCAGGACGAGCGCAACCGCCAATCCTATCGCCTGTCGTTGATGCTGAAGCCGTTCGATCGCTTGCAGATCTATACCCTGTTCCAGGAGGACCGGATCGACGAAGCGCCCGGCAGCAACGTCTTCATCAACTACGACAGGAACACCACCTCGCTCCTGAACACCAGCCCGGGGGGTCGAGGCCTTCTCACGGTCCAGGGGCTTTGCGGGGCGATCAACCCCGGCAATCCCGCCGGCGCGGCGAGCTGCATAACGACCAGAGTCGCGCGGCTCGATGCGCTCCGGAACGGTTACGCGGCGGAATTCGCGCGGATCCAGGCAGGCGGCGACAAGGCGAAGCGGTTCACGCAAACCGGGATAAGCGGTCCGTCCGATCGCCTCCGCTCGAAGACCGCCTTCATCGTCAACAACACCTCGCTGCACATTGGGGATGCGGCTTTTCTTGGAGATGTGACGGTCAAGAACATCTTCGCGACGACCAAGACTTTCTACAATACGGGCATCCGCAGCATCGGCGGCACGCCGTTCGAAAATGGCCGCAACTACACAGGTGTCGATTTCACCAACGGCCAATTCGTGCCCACGATCTATGGGAGGGCGAACTGGGGCGACAATTTTACCGAGGAATTCCAGGTTGCGGGGCATATTCCCAATACCCTGGACTGGATCGTGGGATATTATAAGGCGCGCTCCAAGACCGACATCACCTCCTCGCCCTTCTTCTCCGCCTTCAACAATGCGTTCACCAACCCGCTCGATCGCAACGCGCCGATCGGCGGCTACACGATCAACAGTAGGCGGATCGAGCAAGGCTATTTCGGCCAAGGAACGTTCGATCTCTCGCGAATCGTCGACGGCCTGCACTTCACCGGCGGCTATCGTCGCACCAAGTCGCTGAGCAGCTCGGGCACGCGTCCGACCGTTTTCGTCGCCGATCCCCTTGGCGGCAGCTTTGTGCCCGGCGCGGTGCCGACCGCGGCGCCCTATGTGTTCCAGGAAACCGCCGACAGCTACTCGCTCACGCTGGACTGGCAGGTCAATCGGAACCTGCTCGTCTATCTGGCCCATCGCAGGGGATTCAAGCCGGGCGGCGTCAACAACATCGCTCTCGCCAATCCGGGCGTGCCCGGTCTCACCATTCAGTTCGGGCCGGAAGTGGTGAAGGATGCCGAATTCGGCACCAAGGCGAAATGGTCGATCGGATCGGTCCACGGGCGAACCAACTTCGCCGCTTATTATCAGGACTATAAAGGCTTGCAGCGTACGCAGCAGCTCGCCTCGCCGAACCCGCCTTTCGCCACCTTCACCCAGACCAACAATATCGGTGCCGCAAAGATCAAGGGCATCGAGCTCGAGAATTTGATCCAGCTCACCAATCGCCTCACCCTGACCGTGAATTATGGCTATATCGACGCGAAATACACGAACTATCCGGGCACCACCCGGGATATCAACGGGGTGTTCCACAATAACATCGATACGCCCTATACGGGGACGGCGAAGCATCAGCTGACGCTTGACGCCCGATACAAGCTGCCGGTGGCGAGAGAGATCGGCGACGTATTCGCCGGCGTCCAGTTCTATGCGCAAAGCGGCGTCTGGCTGGACGATTCCGCGTTGAACAATCCCAATATCCGCGAAGGATACCAGCCGGGCTATCAGAACGTGAACCTGCGGCTGGACTGGAACAACCTCGCCGGACTGCCGGTCGACGCCTCCTTGTTCGTCCGGAACGTCACCAACGGGACGCGTTTGTCGGCGGTGGCGAATTTCCTGACCGCGATCGGCGTGATCAACGGCATCTATGACGAGCCGCGTACCTACGGAATGTCGGTGAGGGTGCGGTTCGGCGCCAATGGCCAGTGACGGCCCTCGCCGGGGCTTGTCGGAAACAGCAGCATTCGCCTCAGCCCTGCGACGGGCATGGGGGCGTCGCGTCTGCGTCACGCTGTTCACTGCCACCATCGCATTGCCGGCGGCTTCTGCCGGATGCGCGGCGCCACCGGCGCCGGTGATCTCCGGCGAAGCCCATCTCGATGGGCTGATCGCGCGCTGCCAGCAGGCCTTCACCGCCTATGAGGGCGCCCTGATGGCGTCCAATCCTCCCGAGATTGTCGGGGTGACGACCGCGAGCACCCTGTTGAGCTTGCGCGACCTCGCCAATTGGTCGGACCTGCGGATCGCCGAGCGTCAGGCCCTGGACGAGGCGGTCATGGCCAGTATCGCCGCGGCGCCCGAGGGGGATACTGCCCGCGCCGCGGCGGCTCTTCTGAGCCAATGCGTGCTTCGCCAGGAGCTGGCGGATCGAAGGCGGTCCGCCGCTCCGGCTCGGTAAGGCTTGGGCCGGCTCCGTTGGCGGCGAACGCGCCGTCAGCGGCGGCCGGAGATCGTCGATTCGGCGCCGGCATTCTCGAACATGCGGTTGATGTCGCCCGAGGTGACCGGCTTGCCCGGCTCGCGGTTCGGCTTGGCGCCGCCCATGCCGAGGATCGGCGCGGTCTCCACCGGCACCGCGG
>JAXDOV010000037.1:0-16761 GCA_034668705.1 Sphingomonadales bacterium | reverse complement strand
TAGAGCAGGCGCACCGGAATCGCCTTGGGCAGCGCGATATTGGTCTCCTCGCCGCTCGCCTGCGCCTGCTCGAACTGGGTGCGCACGCCCTGCTCGTCCGCCAGCATCCGCGCGAAGCCCAGCGCGTCCTCGACGCGGATGCAGCCGTGGCTGGCATGGCGGTCCGGGCTGGCGAACAGCGCCTTGGCCGGCGTGTCGTGGAGGTAGATGGCGTAGGGATCGTCCACGTCGAACTTGACCACGCCGAGCGCATTGTCGGGCCCGGGCTCCTGGACCAGCCGGCCGTTCTTCGTCGCGATATGCTTTTCGGCCATATAGGCGGCGCCCTTGGGCGCTATCTCCTCGGCGGCGATCTTGTCGGGGATGGTCCAGTCGGGATTGGCGACCAGCCGGAAGATGCGGGCGCCGAGCTCGGGCGTCTCCCAATCGGGCTGGCCGACGACGACGCGCCGGACGTTCGCCGCCTGTCCGTCGCGCCAGTAGGTGAGGGTCGCGGCGGCGGTGTTGACGTCGATCCGGGTGGCCGGCGGGGCGCGGTTCAGCCAGCGCCGCCGCTCGAGGTTGACGGCGAGGATCCGCGCCCGCTCGACCGCGCCGTTGTTCAGCGCCTCGAGCGTGTCGTTGCCGATGATCCCGTCGGGCCGGATGCCGTAATCCACCTGCACCCGCGCCACCTGGGACGCCATCTCCCTGGTATAGGCCGTGCCGTCGGCCGGCTTCGCGCGGGTGCCGGCCGCCGGCTGCGGCGGCGGGCTCTGGGCGGGCTGGAACCCGTAACGGCGGAGCGAAGCGGCGATCGCCGGCACGCGCGGATCGCGCTCGCCCGGATGGAGCCTGTCGCCAGCGGGAATAAGCGACGGCTGCCCGCCCGCCGAAGCCTGGCGGTAGCGCAGGAAGGCGTCGGACAGGGCCTTATACTCGGGATCGGACGGGGCGAGGCCGGCGAGCCAGGCGCCGACCTGCCCGCCCGCGACCGCCTGGCGGAGGCCGGCGCCAAGATCGAGCTTGGGCCGGGGCACCGCATAGGGATCGAACACCTTCTTCGGCTCGATCACGCCGTAAGCGAGGGCATGGCCGTAATCGAGCGCCGCCTTGGTCAGGGCGACGTCGCGCCCGGCGGCGCTGCCGGCCCTGGACTCGTCGAGGAAGCTCTCCGTCTTCAGCGCGTGGCGCGGCGCGTCGGCGAGCGCGGCCTTGAGGTCCTTCGCCAAGCCTTGGGTCCAGACGGCGCTCCAGCCGCGCGCCTCGTAGAAGCGACGGACCTCGGGGTCTTTGGCCGCGGCCTGGATGTCCTCCGGCGCGATCTGCGCAAGCTCCTGGCTCGGCGTCCCGCCGCTCCGCTCGCCGCCGCCGCCCGCACGCTCACACCCGCCGGCGAGCAGGGCCGCCAGCGATACGCACACCAACCAATGACGCATACCAAGGAATTCCCATCCTGAAATCAAGCGCATGAACGTTCCCGACGGGCGATACGATCCCTCAGATTCCGTGATCCCGGCGAGCGCTCCACGCTCCCCTTAACCGCCCCCGCCCACCTGTCCCGCAAAGGCACAGCGGGAAATGGGGGGCAGCGGTGCGGCGGCGAATGTGCCTAAGCCATGCTCGCGCCCTCTTCCTTCCCGGGCGCAGAGGCTGGCGAGACGGTGGCGAGACGGATCCGATCGAGGAGACAGAGCGGGCATTTGCCGCTCGCCGCGCGCGCCGGCACCGGCCTGGTGCTGCTCGTCGCCAGCGCCTCCTGCGTGCCCGCCATCGCCGCTTATGCGCCGGCCGCGCCGGCCCTTGCTGCCGCCGTCCCCGCCGCCGTCCCGGCGCCCGCGCCGACCGAAGCGCCGCCCGCGCCGCCGGCGATGGTCCTGCAGAACGTCACCCCGACCGACGCCGCCGCGATCAACGCCGCCATACCGCTCGCCTCCGTCGACAATCCCCGCGCGCCGTCCCTGGTCTTCCGCGGCGCCGGTCCCGCCGACCAGCTCCGCTCGCTCGATTGCCTCGCCCAGGCGGTCTATTACGAAGCCCGGTCGGAGAGCGAGGACGGCCAGCGCGCCGTCGCCCAGGTGGTGCTGAACCGGGTCACCCATCCGGCCTATCCGAGCAGCGTCTGCGGCGTCGTCTATCAGGGGCCGCAGCGCGCCGGCGGCGGCTGCCAGTTCACCTTCACCTGCGACGGCTCGCTCGCCATCGGCCCGTCCGGCCCGGGCTGGGCGCAGGCCCGCCGCATCGCCGCCGAGGCGCTGTCGGGCATGGTCTATGCGCCGGTCGGCCACGCCACCCATTATCATACCCAGCAGGTCGTCCCCTCCTGGGCCTTCCGCCTCGCCAAGGTGGCGGTGGTCGGCGCGCACAGCTTCTATCGCCTCGCCGGCGGCTGGGGCGAGCCCGGCGCCTTCCGCCAGGCCTATGCCCGCCGCGAGCCGGCGCCGGCCGTGCTGATGGCGACCCGCCTCCCCGCCTCGATCGGCCGCGTCGCGCCGACGTTGCCGGTCTTCGCCGGCGGCTATGGGCCGGTCTTCGCCGGCGGCTATGGAATGCCGCAGCTTGCGGGCGGCAACGGCTCGGCCCCGCCGCCGCGTCCGGTCGACGACCGCCTGCCGGTGTCGCAGGTCCGCGAGGAGTTCCGGACCTCGGGCCGGTGGCTCAGCGACGCGCCGCCGCCGAGCGCGCCCGGATCGGCCGAAATTCGGACTGCGGCTTCCACTCCGGCCACGCGCCGCTGAACGCCAGCTCCCGCCCGATCGCATAAGCCAGCGCCACGTCCTGGGCGGCGCCGCGCAGGTCCCAGTCGGGCCGCCATTCGTCGCAGGTCTGGTGGTAGCAATGGGCGGTATAGTCGCTGACCCAGCGGTCGCCGGCGGCGCGGCCGCCCTCGACCAGGTCCGGCCCGGCGCCGAGCGCCATCAGCAGCAGCACCGGCACGCCCCGCTTCGCCATGGCGAAATGGTCGGCGCGGTAGAAGAGGCCGCGTTCGGGATGCGAATCCGGCGTCACGTACCGCCCCTGCGCCGCCGCCAGCCGCGCCATCCTGTCCTCGAGCGCGCTCTGGCCGCGGCCGATCAGGATGACGTCGCGCGACGGGCCGACCGGCTCCAGCGTGTCGAGGGTAAGGTCCGCCACCATCGTCTCCGCCGGATAGAGCGGGTTGGCGGCGAAATATTCGGAGCCGAGCAGGCCGCGTTCCTCGGCCGTCCAGGCGGCGAAGAGCAGAGTGCGGTCCGGCCGCGGCCCTGCCCTGAAGGCGCGGGCGATCTCCAGCACGCCGGCGATGCCGAGCCCGTCATCCGCCGCGCCCGGCCGGATCCTCCTGCCGCGCGCGTCCGGCGCGCCGAGGCCGTAAGCGTCCCAATGGGCGCCGAACATCAGGGTCTCGCCGGGCCGCTTCGCGCCGGCGATCTTCGCCAGCACATTGTGGCTCTCGACCCGGCGGGTCGAGACTCCGAAATCGGCGGAGAAACGGGCGTTGAGATCGATCGGCCGGAAGCCGGGCGTGCGCGCCTGCCTTTTCACCGTCTCGAAATCGAGGCCGGCGCGGCGGAACAGATCCTCGGCCACCGGCCGCTGGATCCAGCCCTGGAGCAGCGCCGGCTGCTGCGCCCCGGGCCCGAGCACGATATTGTAATTCTCGCCGCCCGGCGCCTGGACGGTATTCCAGCCATAGCCGGCCCCCGCCGTCTCGTGGACGATCAGCGCGCCGATCGCGCCGCGCCGCGCCGCCTCGTCGAACTTGTAGGTCCAGCGGCCGTAATAGGTCATCGCCCGGCCGGCGAATTTGCCCGCCGCGGGCTCGCCCGGCGCCGCCTCGAAATCCGGGTCGTTGACCAGGAACAGGGCGACCTTGCCATGGAGGTCGACGCCCTTGAAATCGTCCCATTGCCGCTCCGGCGCGGCGACCCCGTAGCCGACGAAGACCACCGGCGCGTCGGCGATCCGCGCCCTGTCCGTCTCGCGGACGGTGCTGAGATAGAGGTCGTCGGGGAAGCGGAGCGGGATCGTCTGTCCGCCCATCGCAAAGGAGGCGGTGCCGGCCTTGTCGAGCTGGGTCCGGACCAGGGGAACGGTCTGGAACCAGCTGCCGCCCGGCCCCGCCGGCTCCAGCCCGAGCAGGCGGAACTGCTCGGCAAGCCAGGCGATGGTCTTCGCCTCGCCGGGCGTACCCGGGCGGCGGCCCTCGAACGCGTCGGAGGCGAGCGTCTTCGCGAACAGCGACATCCGGTGGGGATCGATCGGCGCCCAGGAGCGGGGATCGGTCGGCTGCACCGGCCGCGCCGCGCCGGCGGCGCCCAGGCCGGTCACGGCCGCGAGCAAGAAGGCGAACGTCCTGAACCGCTTCATCGGCACCTCCGGGAGGCGAAACTCAGGAGGCGAGGCGGTGTTTCCTGTCAAGGCGGCGCGACGCCGGAAAAACGAAAGGCCGCCCCCGGGGGAGCGGCCTTTCCATTGTCGGCCGGTTACGGCTTGCTCGTCAGGCGCGAGCCCCCGTGGAGGCTGCGCCCAGACGATTCGCCGCATGCGGCATATGACAATGAGACATCAGACCACCTCCTTTCAATTGTTGGACAGTCCCGCCGATCTGGCGAGGATCGCGGAAAATTCAAGGGCGGCAGGAAGTTAGTCGTGCAGCCGATCCGCGCCGCTCAGAAATCGACCTTGTCGTAATGCGCCGGGGGCGTGATCACGTCCATCCGCTCGGCGAGCAACGGCCGGAAGCTGGGACGGGATTTCATCACCATGTACCAGTCGGCGGTCTGCTTGTGGCCGCGCCAGTCGAGGCCGCCGAGATAGTCGGCGACCGAGAGATGGGCGGCGGCGGTGAGGTCGGCGAGGCTGAGGGCGGCGCCGCCCAGCCAGCGGCGATGGTCGAGCAGATAGTCGACATAATCGAGATGGGCGTTGGCGGTCCGCATCGCGTCGCGCAGCACCCGCGTGTCGGGGGCGTCGCGGTCGACCAGCCGCTTCAGCATCCTCTCTTCGGTCAGCGGCGCGACCACCTGGTCGTAAAGGCCTTCGTCGAACCAGGCGACCAGCCGCCGCACCTCGGCCCGGTTGGGCGCGGTGCCGGGGATCATCGGCGCCCGGTCGACCGTCTCCTCGAAATATTCGCAGATCGCGTTCGAATCGATGAGGACGATGCCGCGCGATTCCTCGACCAGGACGGGCGTCTTGCCGGCGGGATTGAGGTCGGCGAACTCGTCGCGCTTCTCCCACGGCGATTCACGCACCAGCTCATGGGCGACGCCCTTCTCCGCCAGCATCAGCCGGACCTTGCGGGAAAAGGGACAAAGCGGGAATTGATAGAGCTGCCACATGGCAGCGCTCTTAGAGCATTGCGTGAAAAGGTGAACCATTGAGCGGGTGCCCAGTGCTCCGCACTGGGCAGGCCATGCCGGGGGCATGGCCGGCCTGCTCATTTTCACAAAAGCGATGCGGCAACAAATGACCGACGGCCGCGCCGCCGCGTCCACTGACTTCGGGCCTGCTCCGTCGGCCTCAGCGGCGCCAGCCGGGCTCCTCGGGCGGCGGCGGCGCGTAATCGTAGCGGCGCGCGTGCGCGTCGCGGACGGCGGCGTCGATCTCGCGCATCGCATGGGCCAGGGTTTGCTGCAGCACCGGCGTCAGCGCCGCCGCTTCGCGCGCGGCCGCGCCGACGCCGGCCGAGGTCGCGGCGATCTGGTCGTGCAGGCGCTCGCGCGCATAGGGATCGCGCCGGGTGGCGAGGTCGCCGAGCGAGCTGGGCGCGCCGCGATAGCGCGCGCCGGGGTCGATCGCGTCGACCAGCGGCCCGAGATCGATGTCCATGATCGCGTCGGCGACCCGGTCGACCCGGTCCCCCATCCGCTCCGCCGCATCGGGCGGCGGCAGCCTGTGCGGCATCGGGCGGTAAGGCTGGGGCTGGTAGGGCTGGGGTTGGTACGGCTGCGCGGCCGCGGGGCCGGCGAGGGCGAAAGCGAGGACTGTCATGCTCGCGGCGAGGATCAGGTGACGCAAAGCGGGTCTCCTTCGATACGCAAGGGACGCGGAAAAACGCCCAAAGGCGCGACTCGGTTGCCCATTTCGCGCAATCAGGATGAGCAATCGATGAACGTCAGTGTCCGGCCGCTTCATGGGTCCGCGCTGCGGAGGGTCGCGGCAGATGCGCGGTCGCCTGCTCGACCTTCGCCATGATCGCCGGCATCGCCTTGACGAATTCGGGCGCGAATTTGCCCATCATCCCCATCACCTCCGGATCCATCATCGTCAGCATCGATTCCGACGCGTAGAAGCGGCCGGCGGGCGTCGCGAAGAAACGGTTCATTTCGTTCAGCTGCCCGGCCGTGAACTTGCGGGCATAGGCGCGCGCCAGCCCCTCCCGAAGCTCCGGCTCGAACTTCGACATGATCGGCACCATTTCGCTCATCATGACATGGTTGGTGATGCGCATGCGCTCCTGAAAATGCGGATCCGCACGCGCCATCGTCTCGCGAAACGTCGCGTTGGCGATCTTCGGATCGATCGGCTTGCCGCCCGCCGGTCCGGCGGGGATCATGTCGCCCAGCTTCATGTCGGCCATGGACTGCATCACGCTGTCCATCATCCTGTCCATCGTTCCGGTCATCATCCGCTGATAGGTACCAAGCGGCCAGACGGAATCGATCGTGGTCCGCGCGAGCCCCAGCCGCTCGGGGTCGATGGCGGCCGGCGCGGGCGTCTCGGACGGCGCCTGAGCCGGCGGCTGCGCGAGCGCGGGCGCGGCGAAGGCCGCCGCCGCGAGTGCGATCAGATGCTTCATGAGATCGGCCCCTTTTCCCTTGACCGGGAGGAGCTTAGCGTCCGCCTTCGCGCTTGCCTAGCGCGCCATGAGCCAGACCAGGGCCGCGCCGCCGACGACGATCCGGTACCAGGCGAAGGGGCCGAAGCCGCGGCGCGAGACGATGCCGATGAACCATTTGATCACAACCAACGCGACGACGAAGGAAACGAGGAAGCCGAGCGCGATGCCGCCGCCGCCGACCGCGCCGAGATCGTGGCGGTTCTTGACCAGTTCGAGCGTGGTCGCGCCGAGCATGGTCGGGATGGCGAGGAAGAAGCTGAACTCGGCCGCCGTCCGCCGCTCGACGCCGAGCGCCAGCGCCCCCATGATCGTCGCGCCCGAGCGGCTGACGCCCGGGACCATCGCCAGGCACTGGATGAAGCCGATCGCCACCGCCTTGCCGAAGCCGATGTCGGCGACGCCGCGCTCGTGCCCGGTCTGCGCCGTCCGCTCGATGACGAGGATGGCGAGGCCGCCGACGATCAGCGCGACCGAGACGATGGTCGGGCTGCCGAGCATCGCCTCGACCTGCTTGTGGAGGGCGAGGCCGATCACCGCCGCGGGCAGGAAGGCGACGAGGATGTTGCGGACGAACCGCCAGGATGCCGCCTCGCGCCGGACGAGGCCCATGATCACGGCGAGGAAGGTCCGCCAGTAGAGCACGACCACGGCCAGGATCGCGCCGAGCTGGATGACGATGTTGAACACCTTCCAGTGATTCTCGTCATAGCCGAGCAGGGCGCCGGCGAGGATCAAATGGCCGGTCGAGGAGACCGGCAGGAATTCGGTGACGCCCTCGACGATGCCGAGCAGGATGATGGTGAGGATCGTGCCCATGATGCTCCGGTCTGATTGCCCGTCCGCGCGGGAGGATGAAGGTCAGTAAGGCGATTTGGCGGCGAAGCGGCCGTGGCGGCGATAGCTGGTCAGCCAGCCCTCCGCGACCGCGATCAGCGGCGTCTTCGGAATGCCGAACGCCTCCAGCCCCCTGGCGCCGGGCGAGACGACATTGTCCTGCCCCAGCATCAGCCATTGATCGTAGGTGATCGGCGCGCCCGGCAGCCAGCCGGTCGCCCGCGCGATCAGCTTCGAGACCGGATCGGGAATGTCGACGATCGGCCGCCCCCGCCCCGTCGCCTCGCAGACGAACGCCATCAGCTCGTGCATCGTCATCACCTGCGGCCCGCCGAGCTCGTAGGTGCGGCCGCCATGGCTGTTCGGATCGAGCGCGGCGGCGGCGGCGGCGCGGGCGACGTCGAGCGCGTAGACCGGCTGCATCCGCATCCTCGGCCGCACCGCCGGCAGCAGCGGCGCCAGCCGGGCGAGGCCGGCGAAGCGATTGATGAAATTGTCCTCGCGCCCGAACAGCAAAGAGGGGCGGAGGATGGTCGCGCCCGGAAAGGCGGCGCGCAATCTTTGCTCGCCTTCGCCTTTGGTGCGGCCGTAGCGCGAGGGGCTTTCCGGATCCGCGCCGATCGCCGAGACGTGGACGAGCGCGGCGGCGCCGGCCGCCGCCGCGGCTTCGGCGACGATGCCGGCGCCCTCGACATGGACGCCGCGAAAGGCGCCCTTGAGGATGCCGACGAGGTTCACCACCGCGTCCGCCTCCCTGACCGCCTCGCGCACCTGGGCGGGATCGCGGATGTCGGCGGCGACGATCTGGACCTGGCCGATCGCGGCCAGCGGCTTCAGGAAGAAGGCGGCGCCGGGGTCGCGCTGGGCGATGCGGACGCGGGCGCCGGTGCGGAACAGGGCCTGGGCGACATAGCGGCCGAGGAAGCCGCCGCCGCCGAACAGGGTGACCAAGCGGTCCATCAACACGTCCCTCGAAAAGCCTCGAAGCTGCGCCGCCCATGCCCGGCCGCGGCCGCGTTGACAAGCGCGGCGAGCCCCCCTAGTTCGCGCCGCCTACCCCCTATCGTGCCCAGGTGGCGGAATTGGTAGACGCACCAGCTTCAGGTGCTGGCGCTCGCAAGGGCGTGGAGGTTCGAGTCCTCTCCTGGGCACCAAGGCCCCCTTTTCAGGGGGTCCCAACAAGTCCCCAAACCCAGAGACCCACGGTGCTGTCGGCCAGCGATGTTGGTATTTCCGGCAAGGTGCCGACACCAACCTGCCTCTCAGCGCATTTGAAGTCCGGAATGCGGAAGGGCCGCGAGCCGCCGTGCTAGATCGGCGACTCGGTCGGCCTCTATCTGTTGGTCCAATCTTCGCGCTACCGGCGCCACGCCTCTCGCTGGGACGCAGAGCAGCGGACAAGGGCGCTCGGGATCTACCCGGCCATAGGCCCGGCCGAAGCGCGTGCGAAACGTGACGACGCCCATTGCGGACCTCTGGAGGTTAAGGCAGGATGCCATGGCTGGGGGTGGCACGATGAAGGCACTTGCTGCGCTCGCTGCGCCTCGGTCGCTTACGGGCACCGCGCTGGCTGCATTGGCGCACAGGTCGGGCGAAGCCTGTGCTTGAGCCCCGCAAAGGCATGACCGCTCCGTCCGTCGCGCGCCTGCCGAACGAATGCGATGAAGCCGCTCATCCTGAAAAGGACCAAATCCGCAAGGCGCCCCCCGCCTTGGCGGCCGTCGTGCCCTCCCTGGCGCTTGCCGCATGCGGTGGCGGCGGATCCACGGCGGCGGACACGTCGCCGGTGTCCGGCCCGGTGGTGATGCCCGCCGCGATCACCTCCGTTCAGGCGAGCCGCTTCCTGCACCAGTCGACCATGGGGGCGACGCGCGCGGCCATCGGCGAGGTCATCTCGCTGGGATTCGCCGGCTGGATCAACGCCCAATTCGGGATGGCGCGCGCGACCACGCACTGGGACTGGCTGGTCGCCAACGGCTACAAGGTCGCAGCGAACATCAACAACCAGGCCGGCTACGATGCGACCGTCTGGCGACAGCTGATCGCGGAGCCGGACCAGCTGCGGCAGCGGATCGGCTTCGCCCTGCTCGACATGCTCGTCGTCGGCATCGACGGCTTGAACCTCAACTGGAAGCAGTTCGCGGCCGCGGCCTATCTCGACGTCCTGATGGACAATTCCTTCACCAACTATCGTGCGATTCTGGACGCGATCACGACCAACGCGGCGATGGGATCGTTCCTGACCTTCCTCAACAACCGCAAGGCCAATCCGGCGACCGGGGCGCAGCCGGACGAGAATTATGCCCGCGAGCTCATGCAGCTGTTCACGCTCGGCCTGTACAGGCTGAATCCGGATGGGACGCCGATGACCTCGGGGGGCGCACCGATCGAGACCTACACGCAGACCGACGTGACGCAACTGGCGCGCATCTTCACCGGCCTGCAGCTGGCGAGCGCGGATTCGACGACCCCGGATCGCTATCGGCTGCCGCTGGTGATGACCGCCTCCCTCAACGAAACCGGAAGCACCACCTTTCTCGGAACGACGGTGTCCGGCGGCGGCCTCGCCGCGATCAAGACGGCGCTCGACACGATTTTCGCGCATCCCAATGTTCCCCCGTTCGTCGCCAGGCAGTTGATCCAGCGCCTGGTGACGAGCAACCCGTCATCCGCCTATGTCGGGCGCGTCGCCGCCGCCTTCGCGGACAATGGTTCGGGGGTGCGCGGCGACATGAAGGCGGTCATCCGCGCCATCCTGCTCGACAGCGAGGCGCGGAGCGACGCCGCGCTGACCAGCGCGAGCGCGGGAAAATTGCGCGAGCCGGTCACCCGTGCAACCAACTGGGCGCGCGCCTTTGCCGTGACGTCGCCCTCCAACGCCTGGGCGATCGGCGACACCAGCAGCCCGTCGACGCGGCTCGGCCAGTCGGCCGGGCGCAGCCAGACGGTGTTCAACTTCTTTCGGCCGGGCTACGTGCCGCCCAATTCGGCGATCGCGAATGCGGGGCTGGTCGCGCCCGAATTCCAGATCACCAACGAGCAGTCGGTCGTCGGCTACGTGAACTTCATGCAGACCCTCGTCAGCAGTGCCGTCGGCGACGTCAGAGCGGACTATAGCGACGCATTGAATGTGGCAGCGGACAGCGCGGCGCTGGTCGATCACGTCAATGTGCTGCTCGCGGCCGGCCAGCTCGGCGCGCCGACGGTGGCGGCGATCAGGACCGCGGTCGACAGCGTCTCGGCCGCAGCCACCAACGGCCCGATCAATCGGGTCGGCATCGCCGTGCTGCTGACCCTCGCAGCGCCCGATTATCTGACCCTGAGATGAGAGCCGCGCCATGACGAGCGAACAATCGCGGCGCGCCTTCCTGCAGCGAACTGCCACGCTGGGACTCGCCGGTGCAGCCGCCCCGTTCGTCACCAGCCTGGCCGCGATCGGCGAAGCGGCCGCGGCGACGGCAACCGACTACAAGGCACTCGTCTGCGTATTCCTTTACGGCGGCAACGACTATGCCAACACGCTGCCCCCCTACGATCCGGCGAGCTACAATCTGTATCAGGCGGCGCGCTCGACCATCGCCCTCGCCCGCGACGCGCTGTCGCCCACCGTGCTCACCCCCGCGGCGGCGCTCCCCGATGGGCGGCAATATGCGCTGGCGCCCACCATGGCCTCTCTCCTGCCGCTGTTCGACGCCGGGAGGATGGCGATCGTGCTCAACCTCGGCACTCTGGTCCAGCCCACGACCAAGGCACAATATACGAGCGGATCGGTGAGGCTGCCGCCCAAGCTGTTCAGCCACAACGACCAGCAGAGCTATTTCCAGGCCTCCAATCCGGAGGGCGCGACGTCAGGCTGGGGCGGGCGGATCGGCGATCTGTTTCAGGCAGGCAACGGCTCCGCGACGCTGACCTGCATCAACGCGAGCGGCAACGCCATCTACCTCACCGGGAGATCCGCAGTGCAATATTCGATCGGGACGGGAGGGCCGATCGCGTTGCTCAACAATGCGGGCAGCCTCTATTCCTCCTCGACCGCCCTGACCACGCTCAGAAATCTGATGAACGGTCCGACAGGCCATCTTTTTACCGACGAGCATGCGCGGATCAGCAAGCGTGCCCTCGATACCTATGTCCAGGTCGCCGGCGCCCTGGCCGGCGCACCGACGGCGAATTTCCCCCTGTTCCCGAGCGGCAACAGCCTCGCCGATCAGCTCAAGATCGTCGCCCGGATGATCTCGGTCTCGGCCGAGCTCGGAGCAAAGCGCCAGGTCTTCTTCGTCTCCCTCGGCGGATTCGACATGCATAACGGGCTGCCGGCGGGCCACCCGAAGCAGATCGGACTCGTCGCCGATGCGCTGCGAGCGTTCTACGACACGACGGCGGCGCTGGGCGTCGCCGACCGGGTAACGGCGTTCACCGCATCGGACTTCGGGCGGACCCTCACCTCCAATTCGGACGGATCGGATCATGGTTGGGGAAGCATGCATTTCGTGGTCGGCGGAGCGGTGCGGGGCCAGCGTTTCTACGGCGTGCCGCCGGCGATCGGCACGAACACGCCGGACGATGTCGGACAAGGCCGGCTGTTGCCCGGCATCTCGGTGGATCAATATGCCTCCACGCTGGCAAGCTGGTTCGGGGTCGGCAATGGCGACATGCCGACGGTGCTGCCCAATATCGGCAACTACAATCCTTCGAGCTGGAATTTGGGCCTGATCTGATCGGGCGGCCCAGGCCGAGCCGATCGCCGCCAACTCAATTCTCGCTGATTGGTCGGGGCCGCCTCCGAATCATCCTCGGGAATGCAAGGCGAAACAAAGACGTGCCGGCCGGGTTTATCTCCCATACTTTTTCAGGGAGAGAGAGACGATGAGGAGCGGATCGATAGCCAGGAAAATGGTGGCCGTAGCGATCCTCGCCTCGCTCGGCGGGACCGGAACCGAAGCCGCGCGCAAGAAGCCTCGCCTGAAAATCCCCGCGCTGGTGAACGTCGATCTACGGAACGTGCTCAACAATCTCGCCGTCAGGGTCCACCTGGACCGCGCCAACGTTCCCATCAATGCGCAGATCCCCATCACGCTCGCGGCGAACGTGTGCGGCGTGTCGGTGAACGTCCTCGCCATCTCGGCTGCGAACGGGAAGGGGCATTGCATAGCGAAAACCGCATCGCCCAAGCTCGCCCAGGTCGTGCAGCAACAGATCGCAGCCGGGGGTTCGGTCGGCGGCGGCGCGCAGGGCGGCTCCAGCGCAGCCAATGCCGGAGCCCATGGAACGGGCGGCAGCGGGACCGGCGGCGCGGCGGCCACGTCCGCCCAATCCACCGGTTCGGCGCAGCTCGCTCCCACGCCCGGGAGCGCGACAACCCCGCCGCCGCCCGTGTCACAGGCTCCGCCCCTGACGACGACCCAGCCGGCACCGGTAACGCCTCCCAACTGACGCGTATGGCTGTCCGTTGACTAGCGCCCGATCCTGCGCCGACGGCGAACGCTCGAGAGCTTCCTCCCCCTGGACGAGCTGCAGGGCTGCAATGTGAGCTCGATCGCCGCGGCGACGGCGATCAATCGCGAGACCGTCCGCAGGCGCGTGCGCAATCTCGTCAAGGCGGGGTCGCTGATCCGCACCGCAGCCGGCGAGATCGCGCTGCCGCCCGCAAAGGTTCAGTAACCGGCGGCGCTGGCGTTGATCCGCAAGCAGCTCGAAGCGGTGACGCGCTTCGTCAACGATTCGATGCGCGACGGAGTCCTGGCGGCCGACAATCGGCAACGGTCGGATTGACCGCACGCGCCAGGGAATCCAGCCGGATCAGGCTTCGGATTGGCCCTCGTCCGCCTGCTGGGCGTCCAGCAGATAAGGCTCGACCTCGCCGGTCAGCTTGAGGGTGAGCGGCTGGCCGTGGCGGTCCATGGTCTTGCCGGCCTGGACGCGGATCCAGCCTTCGGAGACGCAATATTCCTCGACGTCGCGGCGCTCGCGGCCCTTGAAGCGGATGCCGATGCCCCGGCGCAGCAAATCGGCGTTGAAATGCGGGCTGCGCGGGTTGAGGGACAGGCGGTCGGGAAGCTCGTCGGCCATGATATGGGGCTCTCGTCGGTTGGTGCGCGTCTCTCTAGGGTCTGCACCCGGCTGCCGCAACGAGCGTGATCGTCCGGAGGAGCGCCCTTCGGCTCGCTGCTTGCAGCAGCCGCTCAGGATGGACTGCGCTTGCGGCGCAGCGGCGGCCGCCTTTTGGCGCTCCGTCACGCCGCTGCGGTAACCGGGCGCAGACCCTCGCATCTCCGCAGGGAAGGTCCACATCCGGCGGAACCGGTTCCGCCCGAGCCTCGTTGCCGCGCGCAGTTTCATGGAGGTTGTCATGTCCCACATTCCCAATTCCGCCATGCCGCACGCCCAGGCCCATGACGCGCAGGATCAGGAGGGCGGCGGCTTTGCCGGCGGCCTGCGCGATCTCGTCCGCGACAATCCGAAGACGGCGATCGCCGCGGGCGCCGCGGTGCTCGCCGGCGCCGTCGCCGCGGCGGCGATTCCGCTGGTGAAAGGCGCCCGGGCCAAGTCTGCCGGCGGGTCGAAATCCGGCGGCTCGAAATCGGGCGGAGCGAGGAAGAAGGCCGGCTGAGCCTCCATCGTCATCCTGACGGACGTCGGGATCCATGAACACGGATCGCGAGACCTTCGCACACCGTGTTCATGGGTCCCGGATCGAAGTCCGCGATGACGGTTTCGGGGATCGCTGACGGCGGTTCGGGTTCGCTAAAGCTTTCGTAAGGCTCGCGCGGCTATCTCTCCGCCTTCACAGGAGGGGTTCCCACGTGCACAGCTTTCGGTCCTCGATCCGCGCCCGCCAGGCCGGTGCGCCCGCCCGTCCGCTCTCGCTCGAGGAGCGGCGGCGGGAAGCCCTCGCCGCCGAGCCTTCGGACCTGCTCAAGGGCGAGCGCCGCACCGGCGCCCAGCGCCGCGCCGAGCGGCATCGGGGCGTGGTCGAGCGCGCCGCCATCCTCTATCGCGGCAAGAGGGCGATGGTCGCCGTCGCCAATCTCTCCAAGGGCGGAGTCACCATCGAGACCGGCCTGACCCCGGAGATCGGCGAAGCGCTGCTGCTGGAGCTTCCGGGCAAGGAGCCCGCCGAGGCCCGGGTGCGCTGGGTGAAGCCCGGCCGCGTTGGTTTGGCGCTCTCCTAAACCCTTCCCCTTCGACGGGGGAGTCGGGTGAGCGTGGCAGCGCCTGAGAACGATCTCCTACGGTGTCACCCTCACCAACTTCGCCTAAGCGGCGGAGCCGCCAAGGCTCAGTATCCTCTCCCGTCCAAGGGAGAGGGGATTTTGATCCTCTCCCTTCGAGGGGAGAGGGGATTTGTTCGCGCAACCTGAAGGCGCTTTCTCCGTTATCCCTTCGTAACGAAAGGGAGGCGCGAATGCCGGTTTCCAGCACTTCGGTCATCGAGCGGATCGCGCGGGTGATCGCCGGCCGCATGGTCAGCATCAACGCCGAGGGCGAAGAGAGGTCGGCGGCCGATCGGGTCGATGCGATCTGGCGCGATTATGTCGAGGATGCGCGCTCGGTGCTGCGGACGCTGCGCGAGCCCGATCCGGTCATGGCCGAGGCGGGCGATCCGGAGATCTGGGAACGAATGATCCTCGCCGCGCTGGAGGCCGAGGGAGCTTCCGCCTAGGCCCCTGGCGCCGGCCTTACGCCGAGCGGGTTGTCGGGTCCGAACATCGTCTCGCTCATCGCGTGCAGGTCGCCCGAGGCGGTCTGGCTGTCGAGCCGCTCGCGGTCGCGGGCGCGGTAGACGCGCTCGACCCGGTCGACCTCCTCGGCGTCGACGCAGAACAAGGCCAGCGCCTCCCGGGCCATGGCGACGGCCGATTCGAACAGCTCGCGGATCGTGCATTTGAGGTCGAGCGGGGCGAGCTCCATCATGTGCACCCGG
The DNA here is from genome assembly GCA_034668705.1 of Sphingomonadales bacterium. Taxonomy (GTDB): domain Bacteria; phylum Pseudomonadota; class Alphaproteobacteria; order Sphingomonadales; family Sphingomonadaceae; genus Allosphingosinicella. Next base: position 1,198 of record JAXDOV010000037.1, on the reverse strand, counting down.
TCATAGGCGCGGACGAAGAAGGCCGCCTGCGGGAAGGCCGCGAGGATCGGCGCAAGCCGGTGGGCGGGAACCGCGCCGTCGATGCAGAAGAGCAAGGCCTTGGCGTCGGCGGCGCCGGCCAGGCGGAGCAGATCGAGCCTGGTGCCGTCGCCATAATAGACCTTCATGCCGAAGCTGCCGGCGATTTCGATCTGGCTCGGCTTGGAATCGATCAGGGTGACGCTGACCTCCTTCGCCATCAGCATCTGCGCCACGGTCTGGCCGAAGCGGCCATAGCCGACGACGATGGCGCTGGTCGGCGGCGAGGCTTCGGGGCCGTCGAGGCCGATGCCGTCATTGCGGGTCGAACGCCGGTCGAGCCGGTCGTTGACCATCATCAGGAAGGGCGTCGTCGCCATCGACAGGGTGACGATGGCGCTGAACAGGCTGGCCGCCTCGGGCGCGACGAGCCGCGCGCTCTGCGCCGCCGCGAACAGGACGAAGGCGAACTCGCCGCCCTGGCTCAGCAGCAGGCCGAGCTTCAGCGCCCGCCGGTTCTCCATGCCGGAGGCCCTGGCGATGCCGAACAGGATCAGGGCCTTCACCACCACCAGGGCCGCGGCCATGCCGATGACGAAGAGCGGCCGCGCCCAGATGGCGTGGAGATCGAGCATCATGCCCACGGCGACGAAGAACAGGCCGAGCAGGATCGAGCGGAACGGGTCGATATCCGCCTCCAGCTCGTGCCGATAGGGCGAATCGGCGAGCATCACCCCGGCGACGAAGGCGCCGAGCGCGGCCGAGAGATGGAGCGCCTCCATCACCGCGGCGGCGGCGAGGACGATGAACAGGCCGGCGACGACGAACAATTCGCGCTCGCTGATCCGGCCGACCAGGCGGAACAAAGGGTTGATCAGGAAGCGGCCAACGAGGACCAGGCCGGCGATGGCGGCGATGGTGAACAAAGCGAGCTGCCAGCCCGGCGGCGCGGCCGGATCGGCGGGCGCGCGCGACAAAGCGGCGATGATCGTGATCAAAGGCACGATCGACAGATCCTGGAAGAGCAGGATCGAGAAGGCGCGCTCGCCGGCGGGCGTGTTGATCGAGCCGTCGGCCCTGAGGCTCGGCAGCACCTGCGCGGTCGACGACAGAGCGAGCGGCAGGCCGATGGCGAGCGAGGCGGCGAGGCTGAAGCCGGTGGCGAGATAGACCACGCCGG